>JAZUMI010000105.1:0-13633 GCA_045603505.1 Acutalibacteraceae bacterium | reverse complement strand
TTATCAACCTTAATCAAGTTTGTATTGCCCGATTCACCGTTGGTTACTCCTCCGGTGATTACTATTCTATCTCCCGAAGAAAGTTTGAGTTTTTCGGTAGTGAGATTAAGTGCGGTGTAAAACAACACATCGGTTGATGTGAAATTTTCACACATCACGGGTTGTACACCCCACGAGAGAGCAAGTTCTCGCCATGTTTTTTCATCGGTTGTTAAACCGATTATATCAACCGGTGGACGGAAGCGTGAAACCATTCTCGCCGTCATACCCGAAAGTGAGCAAACCGTAATCGCCTTAGCACCAATATCGATAGCCATTCCGCATGTTGCGTGGGATATTGCATCGAGCGTGTTTTTAATACGAAACTCAGTATTTGCAAAACGTTTCTCATAGTGGATGCTTTGTTCGGTTTTCTCGGCTATTCGCGCCATAGTTTCAACCGACAATACAGGGTATTTGCCTGCCGCCGTTTCGCCCGAAAGCATAATTGCGCTTGTGCCATCGTAAACCGCATTTGCAACATCGGATATTTCGGCTCTTGTGGGTCTTGCATTGTGAATCATAGATTCAAGCATTTCGGTTGCGGTTATGGCCCTTTTACCTAACATTCGACAAGTGGTTATGATATGCTTTTGAATAGCGGGAAGTTCTTCAAAAGGTATTTCAACACCCATATCTCCACGAGCTACCATTATACCATCCGAAACCTTGCAGATTTCCTCGATATTATCAACACCAGAGCGATTTTCAATCTTAGCAATAAGGTCGATTTCCTCGTTTCCGTTTTCTTTAAGGAAGTTTCTAACATCGATAATATCCTGAGCGCACGAAACAAAGGAACAGGCAATAAAATCAACATCATTTTCTATACCAAAAAGAATATCCTTTTTATCCTGTTCGCTAAGATAAATCTGTTTTAGGGTTTTATTCGGAAAACTCATGCTTTTTCTATCCGAAAGCTCGCCGCCGATAAGCACCTTGCAAATAGTATCGGTTTCTGTAAGAGACACAACCTCAAAGGTTAAAAGGCCATTATTCAGTAAGATTTTATCCCCTATTTCAAGGTCTTTTGATAAATTTTTATAGTTGACCGAAACTCTTTTTTCATCGCCCTCAATTTCTTCCGAAGTGAAGATAAAATCATCTCCCTCATTCAAGAAAATCTTGCCGTTTTTAAAGGTTTTTATGCGATATTCAGGACCCTTTGTATCGAGCAAAATTGCAATTGGAAGCCCTAACTTCCGCCTTACTCTTTTAACCGCTTCAATTCTCTTTTTATGGTCTTCGTGGGTGTTATGTGAAAAGTTAAGTCTTGCAACGTTCATACCGGCAAGACACATTTGCTCGATTATTTTTTCATCTGAACAAGCAGGACCTAATGTGCATACAATTTTTGTTTTTCTCATTTTCTTTGCCTCCGGAAATTGCAAAATTTTCGCCTTATATATTTTACACCATTTGTTTTTCAATTACAATAGGCAGTATATAAAAAAGTTTTCTTCCCATAATATTTTTGGGTGGTTATTTTGAACAGTAAAAAAACTAAAATATTACTTTTTGGTATTGGTGGGCTGACTTACGGTATAATCGAAATTTTATGGCGTGGGCACACCCATCCTAGTATGATTTCGGCAGGTGGCATTTGCTTTGTTATATTCGGTAAAATAGGCGAAAAGCTGCAAAATACAACTATGTTTTTCAAAGCACTTTTAGGCTCTACAATAATCACTTTTATCGAGCTTATTTTCGGTGTTGTTTTCAATATGATTTTAAAGAAAAATGTTTGGGATTACAGTAAAATGCCTTTTAATTTCCAAGGTCAAATTTGTGCTCTTTATTCATTTTTTTGGTTCCTCTTAAGCCTTGTTGGTATCCCCTTTGCAAATTTTTGCAATAACCGATTGCAAAAATAAAATTAAGTGTTATAATATAAAATATATTATTATGGAATATTATATTTAAAAGGCGGTATGGCTTTGGATTTTTTACACAGAACTTGGGCAGAAATTGACCTTTCTGCGCTCAAACATAACTTCAATGTAATAAAGAAAAGCACAGGCGGTGCTAAGATAATGTCGGTTGTGAAGGCAAACGCTTACGGACACTCGGTTTATGATATCGCCCCCGTGCTTGAAAAGTGCGGAAGCGACTGTTTTGCGGTTTCAAATATCGATGAGGCTTTGCAACTTCGTGAGATGGGTATAAAAGCCGATATCTTAATACTTGGTTATACCCCTGCGGATATGGCAGAGGTTTTACACCGTGAAAATATAACACAAACTGTTTATTCTCCCGAATATGCCACAGCACTCTCTAATAAGGCAACCGATTGTGGCGTTAATGTTAAGATACATATAAAACTTGATACAGGTATGAGTAGATTAGGGTTTGACTGCCGTGATGTTTCACAAAGCGAAATAGCAGATGCTATTGCCGCAGCAAAACTTTCCGGTCTTGAATTTAAAGGAATTTTTACCCATTTTGCCTCGGCAGACAGATGTGAAGACGAAGAAGACGGATTTACCAATACACAGTATAACCGCTTTTTAGATGCGATAGAAAAATTCAAAAAAGCAGGACTTCACGCCGAGGTTTGCCACTGTTGCAATTCCGCCGCATCCTTGCTTGATAATGAAAAACTTCTTGATATTTGCCGACCCGGTATAGTTCTTTACGGACTCCCCCCTTCTTCAAAGTTAAAGTTACAAGAAAATCTTATCCCTGTAATGACCTTGAAGTCGGTTGTTTCTATGGTTAAGACCATTAAAAAGGGAGATACCGTTAGCTATGGAAGAACATTCACTGCCGAAAAGGATATAAAAATTGCCACCGTTGCCGCAGGCTATGCAGATGGATATCCTCGTGCGCTATCAGGCAAGGCTTATGTTCTAATAAACGGCAAAAAAGCAAACATCGTCGGCAGAGTTTGTATGGACCAGTTATGTGTTGATGTTACTGATATTCCCGATACTAAAATGGGAGATGAAGTTATTCTCTTCGGCAAAGAACTCCCTGCCCATATTTTAGCCGATATGTGCGGAACTATAAATTACGAAATAATTTGCGGAATTTCTCCTCGAGTTCCTCGAGTAATGGTGAACACAGATGAAGAATAAGAAGTATATTCTCGCACTTGATGAGGGTACAACAAGTGCAAGGGCAATTCTCTTTGATAAAAACTTCAATATCGTGAATTGCGTTCAGCACGAATTTACCCAATTTTATCCAAAAGCATCCTTTGTTGAACATAATCCAATAGAGATATATTCAAGCCAATATTCCGCTCTTACTGAGGTTATAACCAGAAGCAACATCTCCCCCGAGGAGATAGCGACAATCGGTATCACTAACCAAAGAGAAACCACTGTCGTTTGGGATAGGAACACGGGTGAGCCGATTTATAATGCGATAGTTTGGCAATGCCGAAGAACTGCCGATATTTGCGAAGCCTTGAAAAAACAGGGCTTGGAAGAATATATACGCAAAACAACGGGACTCAAAATAGATGCTTACTTCTCGGCAACCAAAATTAAATGGTTGCTTGATAATGTAGAAGGGGCAAGAGAAAAGGCTCAAAAGGGTGAACTCTTATTCGGCACTATTGATACATGGCTTGTTTGGAAGCTCACAGGCGGCAAAGTGCATATCACTGATTACACCAATGCAAGCAGAACTATGCTTTTTGATATTCATAATCTCACTTGGGATAAAAAATTGCTCGATATTTTAGATATCCCCGAAAGTATGCTACCAACAGTTTGCTCAAGCAGTGAGATTTACGGTTATGCCAACATTCTAGGCTCTGATATTGCAATATCGGGTATTGCGGGTGACCAACAGTCTGCCCTTTTCGGTCAACATTGTTTCGGTGCGGGCGATATGAAAAACACCTATGGAACAGGTTGCTTCTTGCTTATGAACACCGGTGAAACACCCTATGAAAGTCAAAATGGGCTTCTTACAACCATTGCCGCTACGAGACAGGGCGAAAACGTAAAATACGCACTTGAGGGCAGCGTTTTCGTTGGCGGTGCGGTTATTCAGTGGGTGCGTGACGAATTAAAACTGATAAACAATTCTGCAGAAAGTGAAGCCTGTGCAACCGCTATTGATAGTAGCGAGGGTGTTTATATCGTTCCTGCCTTTGCAGGACTCGGCGCCCCTTATTGGGATATGTATGCAAGGGGGACCATTTGCGGACTGACAAGGGGAGCCGGCAGAAATCATATTGTTCGTGCGGCACTTGAATCAATAGCATATCAAACAAACGATTTAATCGAAGCACTTGCCGCCGATACGGGACTTAAAATCGGCTCACTTCGCGCCGATGGCGGAGCGGCTCAAAATAAATTCTTAATGCAGTTTCAAGCCGATATTTCAAATATAGATGTTGTATGTCCCAATTCGGTTGAGGCAACTGCGAAAGGCGCCGCTATGCTGGCAGGTCTTGCGATAGGATTTTATACCGATGAACAGTTAAACCAAAGCCCAACTGGTTTGGTTACATATTCGGCACACCTTGAAAATGATGAACGGCAAATGCTCAAAAGCGGATGGAAACGCGCAGTAAAGTGTGCAACCGCTTTTTGTGAGGAGGATAAATAATGGAATACCAAATTAAAAAAGCTGCAACTAAAAGTTCTGACGGCATTCACGAATTAAACGGAGTCTTATACATACCAAAGGGTGAAATAAAAGGCTTATTTCATATTGTTCATGGAATGACAGAGCATATTGCAAGATACCACAACATTATGGAAACTCTTGCGAATGCAGGATATCTTGCTTTCGGTTACGATAATTTAGGCCACGGAACCACCGCAAATGATGACAGTGAACTTGGCTTCATAGCAAGTGAAAAAGGATGGGAATATCTTGTTGATGATACATTCCGTTTTGAGAGTCAGGTAATGGCTCATTTCCCCGATAAGAAACTCACAGTTATGGGTCATTCAATGGGCTCGTTTATTGTAAGACTCGCCGCATTAAAATACGGACAACACTATAAAAACCTTATTATATGCGGAACGGCAGGTCCTAATATTGCCGCTCCCTTTGGTTTGCTTATAACTAGCATTCTTAAAAAGATAAAGGGTGAAAAATATATTTCCCCACTCACACAAAAAATTGCATTTGGCACTTATAATAAGCGTTTCGAGCAAGATTCTCCTTACAATTGGCTCACCAATGACAAGGAAGAAGTTGCAAAATATGTGCAGGATAAATTCTGCACCTTTAAATTCACAGTTTCTGCCATGCATGACCTTATTATGTTGATAAGCCTTGCAAATTCTAAGACCTGGTTTTCTAATATAAGCCGCTCACTACCCATCCTCTTAATTTCGGGTGAGGATGACCCCGTTGGTAACTATGGCAAGGGTGTGCGAGCAGTTTATGACAACCTAAAGAAAAACCGAGTGAGAGATGTTATTTTAAAACTTTATAAAGGTTGTCGCCACGAAATATTAAACGATAATTGCCGGGAAGAAGTGGCCGAGCATATTTTAAGCTTCTTAGGAGAGTAGATATGTTGGAATCTAAATCATGGTATAAGCGAGGACTAAAGGACGGAGTACCTATTGCTCTCGGTTATTTTGCAGTTTCGTTTGCGCTCGGTATTGCGGCAAAAAATGCGGGGCTCACTCCGCTTCAAGCAACAGTATCAAGCCTACTCACAAACGCATCGGCAGGCGAATATGCAGGCTTTGAGCTTATTGCGGCGAACGCAACCTTAATTGAGCTGATTATTATGGAAATAATCGTTAATGCAAGGTATTTGCTTATGTCCTGTGCTTTAAGTCAAAAGCTCTCGCCCAATACTTCAATTTGGCACCGATTACTTATCGGCTTTGATGTTACCGATGAAATTTTTGCAATTTCGGTAACGGTGCCGGGTACACTTAACCCACTTTATACATACGGTGCGATGAGTGTTTCTATTCCCGGTTGGGCGGCAGGCACCTGCCTTGGCGTTGTGCTTGGCAACTTACTACCCGTTAGTATTGTTAACGCTTTGAGTGTTGGACTTTTCGGAATGTTTATTGCAATAATCATTCCACCCGCAAGAAAAAACAAGATTATTGCTCTTCTTGTATTTCTCGGTATGGCATTGAGCTTCGCCTTTGCAAAGCTTCCCTACCTTTGCGAAATTTCACAAGGATTTAGGATAATTATCCTAACCGTTGTTATTTCACTTTTTGCGGCTATTCTATTTCCCATAAAGGAGGAAAAAGAAAATGCCGATTAACCCTTATATTTATATTTTCACAATGGCGGCGGTTACGGTGTTAATCAGGATTTTACCACTAACCCTTATCCGCAAAAAAATAACCAACATAACACTTCGCTCATTCCTTTACTATGTGCCATACGTGACACTCGCTGTTATGACCTTCCCCGCTATTCTTGAAGCAACTGGAAGTGTTTGGTCGGGACTTGCGGCACTTATTGTCGGTGTGCTACTCGCATACTTCGGCGTTGGGCTTTTCGGTGTTTCGGTTAGCTGTTGCGCTATTGTATTTATATTAGAACTTTTTTTGATTTAGGAGAATAAAAATGCAAACTTTAAAAAATCTTGCCGAACGTTTTTTACCTGGTTATTCAGATAAATTTATATTCGAGCTTATCGAGAGTGAAAACGGAAAGGATGTTTTCGAACTATCGGGCGATAACGGAAAGGTTATCCTTAAAGGAAACAACAAGGGCTCTATTGCCGCCGCTCTCGGTTGGTATTTAAAATACACCTTGAAGCAACACATTTCCTGGTGTGGAAAGCGCATTCCCGAATTAAAGGGCGAACTTCCGCTTCCAAAGCCCTACCGCCGAGTGATTGAGCAAAAATACCGCTCATATATGAACTACTGTACACATTCTTACAGCGCAGCTTGGTGGGACTGGGAACGCTGGGAATATGAAATAGATATGATGGCATTAAATGGTATCAATATGCCGCTTGCCATAACAGGCACCGAGGCGGTTTGGTATGCTACACTAACCGAACTCGGCTTTACCGATATTGAGGCAAGAAGCTTTCTTGCAGGTCCTGCCTTCCTTGCTTGGCAATGGATGACAAACCTTGAGGGACATGCAGGTCCTTTGCCTATGAGTTGGATAGAGGAGCATAAAGAACTCGGCAAGAAAATTCTTGCAAGAGAGCTCGAATTTGATATGCACCCCATTCAGCAAGGTTATTCGGGCTTCGTTCCCAACCTTATGAAAGAAAAGTTCCCGAACAGCAACTTTATGATTAAAAAGACCTGGAACAATATCGGCCACACAACCGAGCTTGACCCCTTAGACCCACTCTTCAAAAAGGTTGGTATGACCTTTATGAAGCATCAGCAGGAAATCTTCGGCACCTACGGTTTTTACGCGTGCGACCCATTCCATGAGGGACATCCCCCCGTTGAGGGAAGTGAATATCTCCATCAGGTTGGAAAAACCATTTCCGAGCTTTATGATGCATTTGATGAAAATAGTGTTTGGGTTATGCAGGCCTGGTCTATTCGTGAAGATATTGCAAAAGCGGTTCCTAAGGAGAAACTTTTAATACTCGACCTAAACTCTAAATACCCGATTAAATTTAACGGTTTCTGGGGATACAACTATGTTCAAGGAGTTCTTCATAATTTTGGCGGAAGAATGAGTAGTTTGCATGGTGATTTGCCCTTAAACGCTAAAAACCGATTTAATGTTGCTAAGAGTAATGCCCCCTCGGCTATTGGCACGGGGTTGTTTATGGAGGGTATTGGCACCAACCCTGTTTTCTATGATTTAGCACTTGAGATGCTAACGAGAAGTGACTCGGTTGATATTTACGAATGGATAAAAGGCTATATTGAGCGCCGTTACGGCAGAGTGGATGAAAACGCTATTGAAGCGTGGAAATTGCTTATTGAAAACGTTTACACAAATGATACCGACTTTGTTGAACGAGGAACTGTTCTTTGCACGCGCCCCTGCTTAAATCTTCGCGGAACAGGGCCTATGGACAGTTTCTATATTCACTATGATAATAGAATCCTTCTTAATGCTATTAAGCTGCTTATTAGTATTAATTGCGATACTGAAGGTTACCGCTATGACCTTTTGGATTTATGCCGTCAGCTCCTCTCAAACTATGCGCAAAAGCTTTATTTCGAAATTCCAAGGGCATTTTATGCAAAAGACATAACTTCCTTTAAAAAGTATAGCAATGATTTTCTAACCCTACTCGCAGAAATTGATAAAATGCTTGCCCTCCGCCCTGAGTGGACACTTCAAAAGTGGATAAAGGATGCTCGAGCACTCGGCAAAGCAAAGGAAGAAAAGGACCTTTACGAGTATAACGCAAGAATGCAAATAACAATTTGGGGCAATGAAGAAGATAGCTTCCTGTTTGACTATGCCTGGAAAGAGTGGGCAGGTCTTATCGGCACCTACCACCTTCCCCGTTGGAAAATGTTCCTTGATTATATGACCGAGAAGCTCGAAGCAAACGAAGAATATGATGAGGATGCACTTGAAGTGTTTGAGAACCGCATTCGCTTCGGAGCGAGTGAATTCTATAAGAAAATGGCAAAGTGGGAGGCCGAGTGGTGCCACGATACGAGTGATATCCCATTACCTTCCGTTGACCATTCTTATGTTTTAGAACTTGTAGATAAATACGCATCTAAAATCAACGAAGTAACCGACTATGATAACCTCGAAGTTAATACCGATAATGTTATGTTCTTCGGTGAGAGTGAATAGTTTATGAAAACAAAAACCTATAAAATCAGCGGTATGGCCTGTGCTGCTTGTTCGGTCTCGGTTGAACGTGTGGTTTCAAGGCTTGAAGGCGTTAAAAAATGCGAGGTAAACCTTATAACCGAGAAAATGAGCGTTACCTTTGATGAAAAAAAGGTGGGCGATGAAAACTTTTTCGAGGCGGTCGAAAAGGCGGGTTTTGGCATAAGCGAGGAAAGGCAAGAAATACCCGAAAAGGAAAAACCTTTCTTCCCTCTCTTACTTGCGCTTATTCTTTCCGCCACAATCCTATACATTTCCATGGGACAAATGATGATAGCCGGACTTCCTGTACCTGCTATTTTCGATATGGATAAAAATCCACTTTTATTCGCAATATCCCAAATAGTTATAACAATTCCCGTTATGATTATCGGCAAAAAGTTTTTTATAAACGGTTTTTCATCCCTTTTCGGCGGGCATCCTAATATGGATTCGCTTGTTGCAATAGGTGCCACCGCATCATTTATCTTTAGCCTTATTATGACCTTTTTGATACCGACTAATCCGCACGCAGTGCATAAGCTTTATTTTGAATCGGTAAGCGTTGTTATAACCCTTGTTATGCTTGGTAAACACCTTGAGCAACGTTCAAAGAAGAAAACCGCTAACTCGGTAAAAAAACTTATGGAGTTAACACCCAATACCGCTACTGTTGTAAACGGAGAAGCAACCCTTACTGTTCCAACAAAGGATATCAAACCCGATACTGTTTTGCTTGTTCGTTCAGGCGAAAGAGTTGCGCTTGATGGAATTGTTATAAAAGGCGAAAGTTATGTGGACGAATCTATGCTAACAGGCGAAAGTATGCCTATTTTCAAGGGCGAGAACGCAGCGGTTACGGGCGGAAGCATAAACCTAAACGGTGTCATCTATGTTAAGGTGACGAAAACCGGAGAAGATACCACCCTTGCTAAAATAATCCGCTTCGTTGAAGAGGCGCAAAACAAAAAAGCCCCCATCGCCGCTATCGCCGATAAGGTTGCCGGTGTTTTTGTCCCGATTGTTATTTCTATCGCCTTGCTATCAGCGATTATTTGGTTTTTTATAAAGGGAGATATTTCCTTTTCACTTCAAATTTTCACAAGTGTTTTGGTTATTGCCTGTCCCTGCGCTTTAGGTCTTGCAACACCGACCGCCATTATGGTTGGAACGGGACTCGGCGCCACTAATGGAATTCTTATAAAGAATGGTGAGGCGCTCGAAACACTTCACAATGTAAAGGTTGCCGTGTTTGATAAAACAGGAACTGTAACTATGGGTAAACCCACCGTTACCGATATTAAATCGGCCGATGATGAAGAATTGCTTTCCCTTGCCCTTTCGGCCGAAGCCCTTTCGGAGCATCCTTTAGCAACGGCCGTTTGCGAATATGCCGAGGCAAGAAAAATTAAAAAGAGTGAAGTTACAAACTTTGAAAATATCGCAGGAAAAGGTATTGCCTGCACTATTGATAATAAAAGCGTTCTTATAGGCAACGAAGCTCTTATTTTAGAAAACGGAATAACCGAGAATTCTTATAGAGAATATTTCGAGTCGCTTTCTAAAAGCGGAAAATCGGTTATATATGTTGCAGCCGAGGGTAAAGTTTTAGGCGTTATCGGTGTTGCCGATGAGCTAAAACAAACCGCAAAAGAAACATTTAAGCGTTTAGAACAAAGCGGCATTAAAACTGTGCTTTTATCGGGAGATAATAAAGCGAGTGCCGAGCATATCGGAAAAGAGCTTAACGCAAACCTTGTTTTCTCGCAGGTTTTACCAACCGAAAAGGCGCAAATCATTGAAAAGTTAAGAGAGGAATACGGCACCTGCTTAATGGTGGGTGACGGAATTAACGATGCGGTTGCGCTCTCACTTGCCGATGTTGGTTGTGCGATTGGCTCGGGCAGTGATATTGCTATTGACAGTGCCGATATCGTGCTTATGAAGAGCGAGCCGATAGATGTTTCAAAGGCAATAAATTTAAGCCGATTTACAATAACTAACATAAAGCAAAACTTGTTTTGGGCTTTTTGCTACAATATAGTTTGCATCCCCGTTGCAGCGGGTGCACTTTACGGTTTAGGCGGTTTCTTGCTTAATCCTATGCTTGCAGGTCTTGCTATGTCGTTAAGCTCGGTGTGTGTTGTTACTAACGCATTAAGGCTACAAGGAAAATCTAAAAAACTTTAATTAGGGTGAAAAAATATGGAAAAAGTAATTTTTGTTGAAGGTATGATGTGTGAGGGTTGTGTTAAACGAATTTCAACCGCATTAGAAAAAGAAAACCTGAATTTTAAGGTTTCTCTTCAAGAAAAAAAGGTTTATATAAACGGATGCGATGAGTGTGTTAAAAAAGCACTTGCCGCTATATCAGATTTAGGCTTTGAGCCACTAATTTAAAAGGTGTTAAAACAATGGGAAAATCAAACAGTAAAAAACAAAGAAAAGAAGAGGCTCTTTTAATAAAGCAACAAAGAGAACTCGAGCAAAGGGAAGCCGAAAAACGTCTTAATAGAATAGGCGCTATTGTAACTAGTGTGGCAGTGCTTGTTATTGTTCTTGTTGTTGGCGCATACTTTTCAATAAATGCACTTCTTGATAACGGATATTTTTTGAGAAAAAACACCGCTATTACCTCGGAGAATTACGAAATTGATAATGCGCAGTTTTCATATTTCTTATATGAGGAATATAGAGATTTTGTTAACGAAAACTATGAAAAATTATCCGAAATGGGTCTTAAAGCCGATAAATCGTTAAAAAAGCAAAAAAGTCATTTTGGCGATGGCACCTGGTATGAGCATTTTTCATCCCTTGCATCAAAAAATCTTGCTAAAACACTTTCGCTTTGCGAAGCCGCAAAGGAAAATGGTGTTGCGCTCACCGAATCCGAGAAAAAGGAAATCGATTATATAATTGATGAAATGAAGGCCGATGCAAAGGGCGGCCAAAAGAGTGAAACTGAATATTTCAGTTATATGTACGGCAGAGGTGTTACCGAGAAAGATATCAGAACTTGTCTTGAAATCGAACTTCTCGCAAAGAAATATAAGGACACCTTATATGATAACTTTAATATCACTGATAATGAATATAAAGATATTTGCAACAAGTCACCCGAAAAATATTCGGTTGCCCCTGTTCTTAAATATACCTTTAAGTATGAGGAATTTTATAAAGATTTAAGTGATAAGTCTTCTATTGCGAAAATTGAAGAGGCTTTCTATTCCGATATTATTAAGGACTATAAAGAGAACTATGACACCGAACTAAACCGTGACCTTATAGATATGCTTGTGGTTTCCAATATGACAAGCAGTTATTCATTTGGTGATGATGAAACTGTTGATAAATTCGCCTTTAAGGTAGGTGCTAAAAAGGATGACTTCCACCTTGAGAAGAATGACAAGGGTTGCACCGTTTATATTCTAAAATCAGATGTTTCGGTAAACGATGAGCCTACCGCGAACATTAAGGTTATTTATTCGAGCAATAATACCTATGGTAGTGAAGAATATGCTAATAAATTCTTAACCGATTTAAGCGAGGAAATAAAGGAAAGCGATAATATTTCCGCTCGTTTCTCTACCGCCGCAAGTCTTTACAGTGAAGACCTTAAAACCAAGGCTACTTACGGCGAAATGAACAATGTCGGCAACGCTTCCTTAGACTCGACAGTTTCCGAATGGGTTTTCGCAAAAGGCAGAAAAAAGGGCGATACCGAGATTATTAAAGGTAACGAGGGATTTTACCTTGTTTTATATGAAGATGCAGGTCTCCCCGTTTATAAAGCAAATATTTTAAAGGAAAAATTCGATGAATACTTTGTTGCCTTAACAAAGGAATGTGAGGCTAAATATTCCATAGAAATAAATGAAAAAAATATAGCAAAAATTTCACTTTAGGAGTTATTATTTGTGAGCAATTTAAAAAACGAAATTTCACGTAGAAGAACATTTGCGATTATATCGCACCCTGACGCAGGTAAAACAACACTCACCGAAAAGTTCTTACTTTATGGTGGTGCTATTCAAACCGCAGGCTCAGTTAAGGGTAAAGCAACCGCAAAACACGCCGTTTCCGACTGGATGGACCTTGAAAAGCAAAGAGGTATTTCTATTACCTCCTCGGTTATGCAGTTTGAATATGACGGATTTTGCATAAACATACTTGATACCCCCGGTCACCAAGACTTCTCAGAGGATACCTATAGAACACTTATGGCGGCGGACAGCGTTGTTATGGTTATAGATGCCGCAAAGGGTATTGAGGCGCAAACAAGAAAACTATTCAAGGTTTGTGCTATGCGCCATATCCCGATTTTCACATTCATAAATAAATTAGACCGAGAGGCGCGTGACCCATTTGAGCTTCTTGACGAGCTTGAAAAGGAATTCGGCATAGGCACTTATCCTGTTAACTGGCCGATTGGTTGCGGTGTTAGCTTCAAGGGCGTTTTTGACCGAGATAAGAGGCAAATCTTAACCTTTAATGAATTCCATAAGGGTCAAGAAAAGCTAACTGCCATTCCCTGTGATATAACCGATACCGAAAAAATGGATTCACTTATCGGTGAATATCAAAGAACCGAGCTTGTTGACCAAATAGAACTTCTTGACGGTGCAAGTTTTGAGTTTGATTTAGAAAAGGTGCAAAAGGGCGAATTAACCCCCGTTTTCTTTGGCTCTGCACTCACCAACTTCGGTGTTGAGCCTTTTCTTGAAAACTTCCTTAAAATGACCACCTCTCCCCTTCCTCGTAAATCGGCTAATGGCACCGAAGTTTCTCCCTTTGATGAAAACTTCTCGGCATTCGTTTTCAAAATTCAGGCTAATATGAATAAGGCTCATAGGGATAGAATTACCTTTATGAGAATTTGCTC
>JAZUMI010000104.1:0-26429 GCA_045603505.1 Acutalibacteraceae bacterium | reverse complement strand
AATATAGTATACTACAGATGTAAGAACAATATTTTTATAAATGGAGGCTATATTATGGCAACTGCAAGAATTAATTTAACTGTTGATGAAACTGCAAAGGAAGAAGCTTTAAAATTGTTTGAAATGTTCGGTATGGATGCTTCAACTGCGGTTAATATGTTTTTCAAAAAAGTGGTACAGACAAAAGCTATTCCTTTTGAAATTTCAGTTGCAAACGAACAAAAGAAAACTACCTATGATATGTCTAAAGAAGAATTTATGGGTAGAGTACAGTCTGCGATTGATAACAGAACAGTTTAAAAATTGGAGATTAAATAATGGATAATACACCGATAGTGTTGGTATTTGCAGGACCGAACGGTTCGGGTAAATCAACCGTAACAAAGGGCTTTGATATTATTGGCGAATATATAAACGCCGATGAAATTAAAAAGCAAAGAAATTGCAGCGATTTAGAGGCGGCACAAATTGCAACAACTCTTCGCGAAGATGCTGTTAAGAACAAGCGTGATTTTACATTTGAAACAGTTTTATCATCGTCACGTAATGTTGAACTGCTTAAAAATGCAAAGGCAGCAGGTTATAGAATCGAAGTTGTTTTTGTCCTAACTGCTGATCCGCAGATAAACGTATCAAGAGTAGCACAGCGTGTAAAAAATGGCGGACATGATGTGCCTAAGGATAAAATTATCAGTCGGTACCACAAATCTCTTGATAATATATCAGTGATGCTAAAAATAGCGGATATTATGTGGGTTGTAGATAATAGCACCGAAAAGGCAGAACTAATAATTTATTCTAAGGATAGCGAGGTTTCAATAAATGAAACACCACTTTGGAATAACGACAAAATTGAGAAACTGATTAAAGGTAAGTGAAAAAATCAAGGCTATCGTATTTTGGTAGTCTTGATTTTTATTGACTATTCGTTACTAATATGCTATAATTCTTATGGTGATAGTTATGGAAAGACGAATAGTAAAATTAATTGTAGGTAAGGCAGGCGGCACGGCAGGTAAAGATTCCAAAACCTATAAGGTGTCGCTGCCTAGTAAATGGGTTGCCGAATTCGGTCTTACCGATTCAAAAATGGAAATTGCATTTGATGGTGAAAGGATTATTATTTCACCGCATTTATCTATGGATGAATTTTTAGAAAGTAAAAAATCACTTGGACATAGATTGATGAAGCTTGAGTTTTATGATAAAGAGAGTTTGTGTACTAAAATTATCGCTGATTTTACGGATGAAACATTGTCTGTAGAAAACACAACCGATCATATTGTTAAAACCGCATTCGGCAAAAAAGAAGCACCTACTTGGGAAGATTTTCAGAACTTCTTAGAGGAACGTTGTGTACCCCGAAGTCGCAGCGGTGTCAGGGAGTATTTAGAGACAATCGGTGTTGAAAGTTATGAGCCGATTGAAATTATCAAAAAAACAAGCGGCAGAATGGCCGAAGATAATCAGTGGATTAAACTGGAGGTAATACAATGACAGTTAAGCTTGTAACCAACGAAAAGATTGCCGAAACTTCTTCAAAGGGCAATCAGGAAAAATGGTTTGATAGCGATACAAATAAGTGGTATAAGCTCGACCAATTCGGTTATGAAGCATTAACCGAAACGATTATATCCAAACTACTTGAAAAGAGCAATATTGAGACCGATACACTGTTTTCTTTTGCGCGTTATGAAATGGAACGCCTGAATGTTCACGGCCGAGACAGAACAGGTTGTTCAAGCAAAAACTTTTTAAAAGACGGTCAATCCATTATTACGCTTAGCCACTTATTTTCCCGTCAACTTGGTACTTCGCTCAAAGACAAGTTGGAAAGGCTCAGTAGCGATAAAAAGCGCATTCAGTATCTTGCAGAAGCAACCGCTGAGTATACGGGGCTTAAAGAGTTTCCACAGTATCTCACATTGCTTTTCGAGGTTGATGCTCTATTCTTAAATGATGACCGCCATCTCAATAACATAGCGGTAATTGAGAAAAATGGAAAATATAAATATTGCCCGGTTTTTGATAACGGAGCAGGTTTGCTATCTAACGTTCAGTTTTCTCCGATGGATATTGACCCTAAGGGACTTATCAAAGACGTTGTTGCACGTCCGTTTAATACAAGTTTTACCCGTCAAATTAACACCGCAAGAGCTTTGTATGGTAAACAGTTAAAAATGCCTCAGTTAACAAGAAATGATATTATGGCAGAGCTTAAACCATTACTTGAATATTACGCTGAACGTGACAGGAGTATCATCGCTGACCGTGTAATTGAATGTATTCTTGCAAGGCAAAAATTCAACAAGCAAAATGGTTTTGAGGAGTAATTGTAATGAAAGAATTGATATTAAGATATTTTGATGCGTTTTCTAATTTATACGGTATTATTCCAATGAAAAGGGCTTATCGTATTATCGAAAAACAAAATCCCGAACTTAACCTTACCAAAGAACAGTTCGCAGAAATTGTGAATGAGTTTGATTTTCCAGATAAATATTACGTTATTTGGAGCGAGGAAGAGGTTTATGATGAAAATGCAGATGATGCTCCATTATTTGATAAATTATTGATAGCGGAATATGTATTAACATTCGGAGACACTGAAGATTATGAAAGACTTAAATTCGAACAGGGTGACAGACCGTTTTATGTGCCCGAAAAGGACGAGCTTTTAAAATATGAGGATGAATTTTATAGTGAGAGAACAAAGCACGTTGTTGCTTTGGAAAACTATTTGAAAGATGATTTGGGACTTACTAATTATAAAGGAATTGTCGATGATTTTTCTGGAATGTTGGTAATTGACGATGATGAACCGGATAGGGTTATAGCAGAGCTAAAAAGAATGGGAGCTCCCAAGTTTAAAGAATTTTCCAGTAAAGAACAGGCGTATAAATTTTTTATGCTTTATACTAATTTGCGAAATCATACCCGAAAGCATACTCATAGAGGACACACCCCTTTTGAACTTGATGACTGCTATGAAATTGATGGTATTATTGAAGATGGTGTGCTTTCTAAGGTGGAAACACCAAGTAGAAACGGAAAATGCCCTTGTGGTAGCGGAAAGAAATATAAAAGATGCTGCGGTAAAGAGTAAAGGTGAAGGCTATGATAAAGGAAATATCCGAAAAAGATTGGAAACTATTTCGAGAAAAGCTGCCTACTTGGCAAGATACATATATTGATAAGCTAAATCAGGAATATATCGAAATATTAAGTTCATCCGATAACCCTGCTGATAAGTTTTGGGAATTAGAAAAACGTATTAAGAACGACAAGCATAAAACAGGTATAGTATGTGAGATTTCAAGATCTAAAATGATTGAAAATATTATCTCATTAATTACCGAGGGTATTATTACTATTGATGACATCTCAGAATTTAGTGATAATTTAAAATCTACAGTACAACTTATGTTTGAACTTTATAAAGGTGAAAAGTCGGCTGAAGATAATGGCTGGAATAATTTTTAGCATATGGAAATTATGTTGCTTTCTAATATCAGGTAGGCAGTTTTCTTTAAAACGATTGATACGCCTGAAGAAGATTAAGATTACGTACTTGTGAATAAAGGAGAAAATATGAAAGAGGAAATATTAACCGGTATCATACCTCATGATGAAAAGCCTATCGTTTTTTCTGCAGATAAAGATAATTATAAATTCACTTTTATGACAAACGAAACATATTCATTAGGTGAAAAGAATACAGAACTTTTATCAAGCGATGGGTTTATATATGGGACAACTCACGATAATTATACTATTGCTATTTATGTTGGAGAAACAAAATTAAAGTTTTCTGGTGTACAGCTATTAAACACATGTGCATATGTTAAATCTAAAGGTAATGTAGGAGAACAAGATATTTCGACATTCGACACTCTTTCTTTTCATGGTGGCACATTAAATTCTGTTTTTTATATGCGTGCTATGCAGGTTGATCATTCAACCGAGGATACCATTGTAAAATACAAAGACGATTCCATTAAATATAGTGTAAAGACTCTGAATTATGAGTTTGATGTCGAAATTCGCTCTGAAATGAAAACAAATTTTAGCACGAAAGGTCGTTCGATAAACAATAATGAAGTAGTTATTATTTTACGGTTCAAAGAGACACAACCGTTAAGAACCTTTTTTGAACATTATAATCATATAAAAGATATGTTATCGTTCATGTGCTTTAGAGAAAATGTAGGTTTTGATTCTGTTGTATTGTCAAGAAAAGGGCCACATAAAAATTCAATACCAACCACAGCCATTGCTCATGTTTTTAATGAATCTGATTTAACAAAAAAGAAAATCTTTGACAATATTTGTTTTGAGAATCTTACTGAAATTTTACCGAAGTTCACCAGCATATTCTATGAAAAAGAAAATACCAAGGGCGATTATATTATTTTAGGATTCATGCCGGAAAGCGACAAAAATATTTTTAGTATGAATGATCAAAAAATACGAAATATTTGTTCGTCGTTAGAATGTGAATTAACTTATGTAAAAGATATTGAAGTTGAAGAAAATGAGATGCTGCTAAAACTGATTGAATCAACAAAAGCACACATAAAAGAATTCAGAAATAATGAAGGAATAGATAATGATACATATAATAAAATAGTTTCTAGTATGTCTTATTGGTCGTTACCTTTGGCAGAAAAACTATGTGCGCTAAACAAAAAATATTTCAGCGAAATGGATCTATTAAACTTAACTGGTCGATCTTTAAATGATTCTGACATTAGAGCTTTCGTTAAATATAGAAATACTATAACTCATGGGCGACATCAAATACTTAATGATACAGTTGCAACAACTGCTTATTTTTTGTGTGGTTTAATATATTGTTGTGTATTGACGCGAGCGGGATTATCTCGGGAAAATCTTAAACTACTTTGTGAAAGAAGAATTTTGGGCTAATATAAATCATTGGTGTTTATTATGGGGTGTAATATGAGAGTATTAGATTTAGATATGGACTATTTTATGGATGATGTTGCTATATCTATATCATCTTCTTGTGTAGAAAGATTGTCGGAAAGCGACTATGGTGATGCTGTTTGGTCTGAAGATAGAGTTAGAACTTTTTTAGAAGAAAATCTCGGACTTTCACGGCAAAACAGACTTCCGGGAAGGATTGTCGTTGGTCATAACGAATCACTGTTCTTTTGGGAGGAGTTAATAGAACAAGGGCGATTAACTGTGCCGTTTGAAGTGATACATGTTGACTCACACGCTGATTTAGGGTTAGGGTTTCCTACATCCAGTTTTTTGCAAAGTGCTTTCATAACGTTGCCAATAGAAACACGACAAAGAATTAGAAATTATGAATTTAATGACAAAATCTGCGAAATTGATATAGGTGATTATCTGCTTTGGGGAATTGCCTATAGAATGTTTTCAAAGATTACATACTGTGCAAATCCAAACGGTGAATGCAATGACTATTGTGTGGATACATTAAAAGACTTCAAAGAAGAATTTATATGGGATAAACCAGTAAGCGAATATATTCAATTGACATATAACAAGGATATGGATCTTCCTAAATACGGTTCAAAAGAATATTACAAACGTAAATATCTTGATGGTGCAGTTCGGGAGCCCGAAGTGGAATTGAGGATTATTCCCAAAATCGAAGATGTAAAATATGATGGTGAATTTGATTTTGTAGTTTTAGCCCAATCTCCTAATTATACACCCGCAAGCGCTGATTTTATAATGGATATTTTAAGGGAATACATTATCGAGATATAATATCTTTGCTTTGAGAAGTTTTAAAAAATTAAAAAGGTGTATAATAGAGTTTTTATATGAGGGTGAATTACATGCAAAAAATAGATCCAGCAATTATTGAAGCGTTAGCCAAAGCAATGATGATTTCTGTAGAAAAGCATAAAAATGCAATAGGTACGGATAAGGAAAATCTTTGTCTTTTGAAAATGCATTTTATCAAGGATTTTTCAGACGATGTGATTTTCCTAAATGAGTTGTGTGAAAGGGAAGACTTCTATCATAGATATGGTTATTTATTAATTCGAAATATGTTAGAGCAACTGATCGAGTTTTTATATGTGTTAAAGAATACACATCTAGTAGACGAATATCTAGGATTAAAAATTGATTTAGATTCGCTAAAAGAAAAGCATACTCCCGTTGAAGGGGAACAAAAGTTTGGAAAGTTACGTTATCTTAACAAAAGACCATCAATTTATGATATGGCAGAAGATATAGGAGAGCGTGTGGCGCAGGGCGGTGCCTTTTCATTATATGATGCATATTGTGTGTTATCGGAAAAGTGTCACAATTCTTATTTCGATTCGCTGCTGGCAGAGTTTAACAAGGTTGGCTTAAATAAACCGACTACGGGATTAAATGATGAGCAAATATTACTTTTAAATGCAATCATCGCTTGTGTGCTGATAGAGTACAAATGATCAGAATAATAGTTGCAGTGTCAATAACGGCTAAATGCGGCAGGGACTAAAATCCTTGCCGCATTTAAGCATGTCGAGGAGGAAAATACGAGTGAGTGATTAAAATTTAAATTTTTGTTTTGTGTACGAAAATTTTAGATGGGGAATAAAATATTTTTATCGGCAAATAAAATTATTTTATAAAATACTTGACAAATTGCCGATAATGTGTATAATAGAATCAAAGACGGAACAAAATTTGATTTTAAGGTGGGTGTGATGAGAGAAATAATACGCATTGAGGCAAAGCCCTCAATTGAAATTCCAATGGTAATGTTGGTCGAAATTATAAATAAGATACCTAAAGGTAGACTTACTAGAATTAAAGATATTGAGAATGCTTTTAAAACTTTTTATGGTGTAGATATAATTCGTTTTGAATGTATTGCATTTGCTAATCTTTTTAAAGATTTACAGACTTCAGTAGATAGTGGCAAAATTTTTGATATCTACCGCAATACACCTTGGTGGCGCTTGGTTTCAAATATCGGTTGTATATCTAAAATAGACCAACTATTTTTTGAAGATATGCAAAAAGCACTCAAAAAAGAGAAGTTTACGCTTATAGATTATAATCACAAAGAGGAAGCTCGTGTGAAAGATTATAAACAATACTTAGTCAATTATGAAATCACAAAAGGGGTTAATGGCGAACCCATTGTAAAGGTGATTTAGAATGAATAAAGATGTAAAGTATCATTCAGTAAGTGAACTTGTAAAACTTTGGGAAATGTCGGAGCGTACTATTCGAAATTACTGCGCTACCGGCAAAATTCCTGATGCGGTTTTGGTGGGTAAAACTTGGAAGATACCTAAAAATGCCACTAATCCGGCAAAAAAGAAAAAGTCTGAAGAAACGGTTTTAGATATGTTTCTTAACGAACGAAAATCTAGTATTAATGACGGTATGTACGGTCGTTTACAAATTGATTTTGCATATAATTCTAACCGAACAGAAGACAGTAAACTCCTGTATAACGATGTCGTCCATATGTTTGAGTTGAATATTGTAAATTCAAACAGTTACAGTGTTGATGATATTGTTGAAACTGCAAATCATTTTAAGTGTGTTGATATGTGCATTAAAAATGCAAAGTATCAGCTTACTGAAAATTTTATAAGGCAGTTACTTTTAACACTTAAAAACGGAACTAAGGTATCGAGAGAAGATTGGTATATGTCAGAATCGTATAAAACCTTTACTGACAGTGCCAAGTTATTGCTGGATGAATATAACGCTCGCGAAAAGAATAATTTAAAAGACATTTTGCTTTTCCATAGCAAATTTGAAAAGGAAAATCCTTTAATTTTGAAAGACGGGCGAATTGGCAGATTATTGGTCTTTAAAGAGTGCCTTAAAAATAATATAAAACCGTTTGTCATTGAGCACGAAATAAGCGAAGATTATTATGCTTTGCTTGAGTTCGCAACTGACAATATAGAAGAGTTATGTGATTTATGTCATAAGGCACAGGACCGCTTTTCTGTTAAATGTCAAAACAGGGTAAAAATCATATGAAAAACTGAAATTTTTAATAAAATTCAGATATTAAAAAATTCCTCAAAACCCTTTATTTATGCGGCTTTGAGGAGTTTTTATTCTTTTTAATTCTTAGTCATTGGTTCGAATCTGGGAAGTAGCGCCACATGGAATGTACACCAAAAATTGAACGATGTGTTTCATTAATGAACATTACATATGCCGTTACAGCAGGCAACAGCAAGGAAAACTTGCTGTTTTTTTGTTTTGCGAATAATGAAACAAGATTGACAAAACGCATAAATTTTCGTGTCAATTTAGTTTAAAAAGTTCCGCAATTCGAACCTGACAGTAACATTATTTGGCTTAATTTTGAGAGAAGAAAAGCTCTTCTTTTTGGTCGGGTGTTTTATTGTGATTGTACGAATGAATTCTATAACTATTATAGAACTTTTTGTACTCCTTTATCGAGTCTTTTAAGTCCCTTTCTGAACGATAATGTCTAACATAAAACTCTTCTTTTTTAAGAGTTGTATTAAACGATTCCATTACAGCATTATCGTGTGGTTCACCGGGATTTGAAAACGAGGATTTAATGCCTAATTCCTTCAAATATGTTCTAAATGTTCTTGAAGTATAATTTGCTCCTTGGTCGGAATGGAATAATAATAACAAATCAGTGGGTTTCCTTAATTTATATGCAGCACCTAGCGTACTTTTTGTAAGCTGGGTGCTGTTTTTGCTTGAAAATCGGAATCCTACTACCTTTCTTGCGTACAAATCTAAAACTATGCACAGGAAGATTTTCTTGTGCTTAAATTTAAGCTCCGTAACATCGCTAACCCAAACTTCATTAGGTCTTGAAACATCAAATTCACGATTTAAAATATTTTTCTTTCTTTCAAGCCTCTTTAAATAGTTCTTTTTAGCATTAGTTCCTATAACAAACATATCATTTTCCTGCATAACTTTCCTTATTAATTTTACACCATAATCATAGCCTCTGCTTTTTAAAACAGAGTAAATGCGGTTTACACCGTAGGTGCGACGGCTTTCATAAAATATTTCTTCAATCAGCGGTTTTGCTTCTTCTTGTCGTTTAGCATATACCGTATCACCACGTTTACCGCGAAGCTTATAGTTGAGATACGAACTTTTATTAACATTCATCGCTTCACAGCAAAGATTAAGACCATATATGTCTTCAATCTTTTCTATGTATTTGTAGCGGGGGAGTAGCGGTGAATTCGTGCCGCACGGGGCACTACTTAAAATATGCAGTTTTTGGTTTGCACGATCCATATTCCTTTTCATTTGAGTGAGCGTTAACAGATTGTCCGTATTATATTTTTGCTTGTATTTATAATCGTTCAACCAACGATAGATGCTTGTTTTCGAAACGTGGTATTTTTCTGCCACATCTCTTACATCATCTCCAAAAACCACCTGCTCAATAATACTTGTTTTAATTTTTTCTGAAATAACTTTGTTCATAATTTTTCCTCTTTCTTTATTTTTTTGTTTTAAAGTTAAAGAACAATCAAAATAACCACCTTCCTTTATCTCTATTTTAATATACTTAATGTTTTCTTGAAACTAAAAAATAAACTTCTTTAGGTTTTAACCGCAAATGTTTTCGGAAAAGACATTAAAGGAGTCACTATTATGTTTAATTTTAACTACTTTGGCAAAAATAGAGAAAGGAGGAGTTCGAGTGAAAGATTATAGAGATATTGAGAATACAAGATATATTATTAGCAGAGTCTTTGCAGAGAATAAAACCACCGCTATGTTAATTGAACAGCGTGTGAAAGATATAAAAAATAATGTGCCGTCACTTGAAAGAAACGGCACAATAATGTATAATAATTTTAGTGGTTCGATTCAGTCGAAGGAGGGACTATGAGAGTCGAACGAAATAAAATCGCTTTTGCTTATTTTAGATTATCGCGAGAAGAAGCACAGAAAAGTGAATCTTCGAGTATTACTAACCAGCGAATGATAGTTACAAAATACTGCGAACAGAACGGAATAAACCTTGTTCGTGAATTTGTTGACGATGGTTATTCGGGTGGCAACTTTGATCGACCGGGTTTCCAGGAAATGATGCGTGAGCTTAATAAGGGTTTGGCAAACACAGTAATCACTAAAGACTTATCACGTCTTGGTCGTGATATGCGAGAGTCAAGTTATTATGCTGAACAGTTTTTTCCTGAACATGGTATAAGGTACATCGCTATTGCTGACAATTTTGACAGTGAAGACGATAATGTAATGGCACCGTTCCAATTCGCTATGAACGAGGTGTATCTGCGTGACGGTTCACGAAAGGTCAAAGATGTTCTTAGAACTAAGCGACAAGACGGTTTGTATTGTGCTTGTCCGCCTTATGGATATAAAAAGGCGCACCGCAATAAAAATCAGCTTGTGCCTGACGAGGTTACTGCACCCATAGTGCAGAGAATTTTCAATGCTGCTGCAAGTGGCGATTCATCAAGAAAGATAGCACAAGATTTAAATAATGACGGTGTTATTCCACCACTAAAATACCGAGTATTATACCGTGATGAATTTAGCGATGAGGGTGCGGCAAGAGCTTCGGACCTTTGGAATTACACAACCGTAAAGCGCATTTTAAAAAATGAAGTTTATCTCGGTCATACAGTTCTTGGTAAAACCAAAAAAGCAAGTGCAAAGTCGAAAAAGAAGGTTGAAATACCACCTGAAAGATGGGCTGTAACTGAAAACACCCACGAAGCATTGGTAAGTGAAGAAATCTTTCAAAAAGCACACGAGAATATGGGCAAGGGTACCCGAAACTTTCAAAAGTATGACCATGTAAGAAAGAGTATTTTCTCGGGCGTTGCATACTGTGCCCTTTGCGGACATGCGTTGTGTTCTTGTGGAACGGTTTATAAGGGAGAACGTGAAAAGTATTGGTATCTTTCTTGCATAAATAAACGCAAGGATATAAATGAGCCCTGTAAAGGCACAAGAATTCGCTACGCTGACCTTATCGAACTTATAACGGAAGATTTGAACTCTTTAATTTCTCTGACAGAGAGCCAAATTGATGCAATTGTCGGTCATATTATGCAAGAAGAAAATTCAGATAGCGCTGAAAATGCACGAAAAGTCCGTAGAGAAAAGTTAGAGGGTAGACTTTCTATAATTGATAAGATAATTCCCAAACTTTATGTAGACAATGCAGAGGGAAAACTTGATGATGACCGATTAAGTTCAATGGTCGATGATTTACAAAAGGAATCAGTCCAAATTAAGCGAGAATTATTAGAACTTAGCGAGGATGCAATTAAGACCAGCAAAAGCGATAATTACAAAATGTTCTTTGAACTCACAAGACGATATACCCATATTGATACACTCGACCGTGATACTTTGCTTACATTTATTGACAGAATTGAGGTAGGACCTAAAACTCTGCCAGAAGGTAAAGTTAAAGCAAGTCACAGAAACTCTGAGTTTCAGCAAGAGATACGGATATTTTACAAGTTTGTGGGTGAAATGGACGAAATCAATAAAATTTAATAAATATGTAATAAAACTCAACCGTTTTAAGATGGGCGGGGTACGCCAACCTCGTTAGCAGCCTCCATCTTAAAACGGTTAAGAGCATCCTTAGCCTCAGGAACTACGTTTTTAGCCATTATCTTTCACTCCTTACATACACAAATTTTTATTTGCGCTTGCAAGAATATTGTATGAAAACGGCTAAAAAATATTAAAGGCAAATAATGTTTATTTTAAGAAAAATTTCCGAGTGAATTTAAAACAATAAAAGCAAGAGGCAAACGCCCACGTTCGACAAGACAGTTTTTTTGTTTCTTAAACAAAAATTTACGAAACTGCGAAGCACCTTAAAAGAAAATTTCCAGTACAAGAAAAGACAAAAACACCCGATAGCGCTGACGCGTATCGGGTGTTTTTAACGCATTATAGTGCAAAAATTCCGATTTTTAAGTAAACACTTCTTTGTGGGGCGTGGGCGTTTGCCTCTTGTTCTTTATTTTATAATAAATGAAATCTTTTTGTTTGATTTTTTCTTAGATATATTTATTCAAATTATCTTTAATCGCATTAAAAGTTTTTTCACTTATGAAATGCTCGATTCGGCAAGCGTCATCCATAGCGGTTTGTTCATCAACACCGAGAGATACAAAAAGTTTCGATAAAATGGTGTGGCGTTCAAAAATCTTTTTGGCTATTTCTTCGCCCGAATCGGTTAATTGGAGCAAACCGTTTTTATCAACATTTATATAACCGCCATCCTTTAAAAGACCTACTGCACGGCTTACGCTTGGCTTTGAATAGCCCATATATTCACTGATATCAATGGAGCGTACACAGCCTTTTTGTTTTTTTATTATATAAATGGTTTCTAAATACATTTCACCAGATTCTTGAAGTGGCATACATTTCACCTCTGTTATTATACTATATATGTATATAGTAGCACAAATAAACATTTTTTTCAATGATAAAAACTTTTAAATATCACTTTATTTTGTGTGTGAAATATGATATAATAAATAATAATATGCGTTAGTGAGGTGTGAATATGGATGAGTATATAATTCCGAAACAATCAAAACTTAAAAAGTTTTTTCGACCCTTATCTGTAAAAATTCTCTCGGTTGTTATTGCTGTTTTGATATGCGCCGTCGGAACTCTTTCCTATATGCTTTACGAAAAACACACGCGGGTAGTAGCTGCAAATGCAACTATAACTGAAACTAACGATGAACTTAACAAAACAAAATCAGAACTTGAAAACACAAAAAAAGAACTTGAAACGAAAGAGAGTGAAAATTCTGCTTTACAGGGCGAATTGAAGGCTTCTAAGGAAGAAAATGAAGAGTTAAAAGAAAAAATTAAGGGACTTGAAGAAAAGATAGCGCAACTGCAAAAACAGTTGAAATCTTATCAAAAAGCCGAAGAACTATCAAGTGAAACGAAATACCCAACCATTTCAGTGCCGATTGCAAATAAAGGGGAGAAGGCCTGTTATCTCACTTTTGATGACGGACCTTCAAAAAACACCCTTGAAATTTTAGATATCTTGGATGTGTACGGAATTAAGGCAACCTTTTTTGTTACATGTACCGGCACTACCAAATACATAGAAAATATTAAGAATGCAGGTCATTCTATAGGTTTACACACCGCAACCCATAATTATTCCAAAATATATGAAAGCGAAGAAGCGTATTTTGAAGATTTAGCGCAGATTTCGGCGGCGGTTGAAAAGTATGCGGGAATAAAAAGTATGCTAATTAGATTCCCCGGTGGTAGCAGCAATGTCATAAGCAAAAAATACTCGGAAAATCTTATGAAAACACTTGTGAGTTCGGTTGAAGAAAAGGGCTATGATTATTTTGATTGGAATGTAGATTCTGGCGATGCATCAAAAGCAAAACCTACTGCAGAATATATTATGGACTATATAAAAAAAGATGTCGGCTCAAAAAAGGATATTTGTGTTTTAATGCATGATTCTGCCGCAAAAAGCGGAACGGTTGAAGCACTCCCCGAGATGATAGAATGGTTAGTTTCTCAAGGTTATAGATTCGAAGCGTTAACTAACGATTCACCAACGTTTCACCATAATATAAAAAATTAGAATAAAAAGACAAAAAGTTTAATGTATTGTTTTGTATTATCTTTCCATAATAAAAAAGAGCACTTTTTATGGAGGAATTAAAATGCAGAACAATGAAAATAAAGAAAAAGAAACCACCGAACAGATAAATGAACTCGGTCTTGTTTCTACATTTGAGGGCAAACACAAGATACACTGTCTTACTATTATAGGCGAAATTGAGGGACATAATGTTCTCTCGGAACAGAGCAAAACAACCAAGTATGAGCATGTAATACCGCAACTGGTTTCGATAGAAGAAAGCCGAGAAATAGAGGGGCTTTTAATAATCCTTAACACAGTTGGAGGCGATGTTGAGGCAGGACTTGCTATAGCAGAACTTATTTCGGGCATGAAAAAGCCAACCGTTTCATTTGTGCTTGGCGGAGGTCATTCTATTGGTGTTCCGCTCGCGGTTTCGGCCAAGAAATCATTTATAGCGCCTTCTGCCACGATGACGGTGCATCCTGTTCGTATGAACGGACTTATGATAGGTGTTCCACAAATGATGCATCATTTCGAACGCATGCAGGATAGAATAACGGAATTTGTTGTTCGAAACTCGAAAATCAGTGCAGAAAAATTTACCTCGCTTATGATGAATACAGGAGAAATGGTTACCGATGTAGGCTCAATATTGAACGGCGAAAAGGCGGTCGAGTCGGGACTTATCGATAGTGTTGGAACTCTTAACTGTGTTATTGAAGAGCTATACAATCTTATAGAACAAGAGGGTAGATAATACCCTCATATACATAAACAAAATTAAGGAGAAGGAAATGGCTACAAAGAAAAGGAAGTCTGCAAAAAAGACAAATACAGTGAGAAATGGTGCGCACACTAATAAAAACACACATAATTCAAACCGTCAGCTGCGTTCGGTAATTATGTTTGCAGTTGCACTTTTATTGTTTTTTGTGGTTGTGTTTAAGGGTGAAAATTGGTGGTTTGCAATACATAATGTGATGTTTGGAATATTCGGTGTCCTTGCGTATTTTTATCCTTTGTTATTAGGCGCGGTTGCGGTTGCCTGTGCTATGGATAGGTTCGGTGGAACTGTAAAAACAAAGATAATCGAAACAGGTGTGTTTGCTCTTGTTGTAGGAGCAGCTATTGATATATTCACAAGTGGCGAGTCGCAAGGCTTCTGGCAAAATCTTGCCGATGCGTATATAAGGGGAACTACACTTAAAAGCGGTGGCTTTCTTGGCGCTATTATAGGTAATCCGCTTTGCCTTGCGTTCGGTAAAACAGGTGCAATAATAACGATAATAATTTTACTTTTTGTATCGGTTATGATATTAACAGGTACAAGCCTTATAAGCCTTTTCCGTTCGGTTGCAAAACCTGTTAAAAAGATAACTGAACAGGTTGAAATCGGTTATGATGAACGAATGGCTCATAACGAAGAAATAAGAAAAGAACGTGAAAAACGCAGGGCGGCAAGATATGATGTTCCTCTTGATGATACCCCAAAAACAAGAGTATATGCAGATGAATCTCTTGAAGAGATGAGTAAAAAGGTTGTAAATACATACTATGATGAAGACGGGGAGACTGAACAAGACAAAACACCTCGCACAAGAAGAGAAAGAAAAACTGCAGAAAGTACTAATGTTGATTCTGCGCTTCAAACTACTGCTGATGAAGCCGATAAAATCACAAGCGAAGAGGTAAGGGAAGCAACAAAGGAAGTTACGGCAGATATTAACGGCGGAATGAAACTAACTGAGGATAAGGGGTATAAATTTCCTCCGATTTCTTTGCTTAAAGCGGCAACTTCGGGCAGTGCGGCAGAGGTTTCTAAGGAACTTGATGCAACGGCTAAAAATCTTGTTGAAACACTTAGAAGTTTTGGTGTTGAAACGAGAATTGTTGATATAAGCAGAGGTCCAACTGTAACAAGATATGAACTTCAACCCTGTGCGGGTGTTAAAATCAGCAAGATAACAAATCTTGCTGACGATATAGCATTAAATCTTGCAACCGCAGGTGTAAGAATTGAAGCTCCGATACCGAATAAGGCTGCGGTTGGTATTGAAGTACCTAATAAAGCAAGTTCTGTTGTTGGAGTTCGTGAGATTATTGAATCGCCGGCATTTACTGCAAGTAAGAGTAAGCTTACAGTTGCTATGGGAAGAGATATTGCTGGAAATGTTGTTGTTACTGATATCGGCAAAATGCCACACGGACTTATTGCGGGTGCAACAGGCTCGGGTAAATCGGTTTGCATAAACTCGATAATTATGAGTATACTCTACAAGGCTTCGCCTGAAGAGGTTAAACTTCTTATGATAGATCCCAAGGTGGTTGAACTTGGAATATATAACGGCATACCGCACCTTTTAGTTCCTGTTGTAACCGAGCCGAGAAAAGCGGCAGGTGCACTCGGTTGGGCGGTAGGCGAAATGGAAAAACGCTATAAGATGTTTGCAGATAGAGGTGTTCGCGACCTCGAGGGCTATAATAATCTTGTTGCAACGCTAACCGATGAGCCTGAGGTAGAAAAAATGCCTCATATAGTTATAATAATAGATGAGCTTGCAGACCTTATGATGACGGCACCTCACGAGGTTGAGGATGCGATTAACAGAATTGCCGCAAAGGCGAGAGCGGCAGGTATGCACCTTCTTATCGCTACACAGCGTCCTTCGGTTGATGTTGTAACAGGTGTAATTAAGGCTAACATTCCAACACGTATTGCATTTGCGGTTTCTTCACAGATAGATAGCCGTACAATTCTTGATTTTGCAGGTGCGGAAAAACTCCTCGGTAGAGGAGATATGTTGTTTAGCCCTATAGGTTCAACCAAGCCTAACCGTTTACAAGGTTGTTTTGTAAGCGATAGTGAGGTAGAATCGGTTGTTAAATATATAAAGGGTGAGAGCACTGCCGATTATGATGATAATATTATGGTTGAAATCGAGCGTCAGGCGGCTATAGAGAAGAAACAGAAGACGGGTCTTGATGAGGATGGACCGGATGCAGACCCAATGCTTGAAGAGGCAATAAAGGTTGTAGTTGAAAATGGTATGGCTTCAACTTCATTATTGCAACGCAAGTTAAAACTTGGTTATTCAAGAGCGGCAAGAATTGTTGATGAAATGGAAAGCCGTGGAGTAGTAGGCCCTTATGATGGACCAAGACCAAGAAAGGTGCTTATAACCAAAGAGCAACTTATGGAGCAAAAGGCAGGAGAAGAATAATTGAGCAGGCAAAGATATAAAGCGGCAAAACGGACATTACTGATTTTATTAGCGGCTATTGTATCAATTGCGATTTTCTTTCTTGTGTTTTCAGAAAGCGGTAATTCGGCATTACAAGGTGTTTATGAACTGTTTGGTGTATCTTCGGCTGATTACCGTGACGATTATATAAGTTTTCTCGATGTTGGACAAGGGGATAGTGTGCTTGTATCAAGCAACGGCTATTATGCGGTTATTGATACGGGTCCGCCCGAAAGCAAGGATAAACTGCTTAGTGAGTTGAATAAAGCAAGGCTTGATGATATAGATGTGCTTCTCATCTCCCATTTACATAAGGACCATACGGGCGGTTTGCCAACACTGTGTGAGAATTATAGTGTTGATAATCTTATAGTGCCGAGTGTTGTCGGTGATGATAGTGATTCTGATACCGATATAGCAAAGAAAAACGTTTTATCAGATAACGGAAAAGTTTATACGGCAAAACGGGGCATAAATTTTCAAATAGGCGATTTTGAGATAACTATTGTTGGCTACTATCCCGAAATGGAAAACGAAAACAACCGCTCGGTTATTGCTATGGCAAAGATAGGTGAGTATAAATTTTTGCTAACAGGTGATGCACAGGCAAAAACTGAAAATAAACTTTTGAGGGATGGCATCAATATTGATTGCGATGTTTTAAAGGTAGGTCATCACGGAAGTAAAACCTCTACGTGCAAAGATTTTCTAAAATCAGCTTCGCCTGAGTTTTCGATTATATCTGTGGGTGAGGGTAATATGTATAACCATCCAAGCCAATCCACTGTTAAAGAATTAGAGAAAGTTTCTAAAGTTTTAAGAACAGACGAGAGCGGAACGGTGACTTTCTATATAGAAAATAATGAACTTAATTATGAGTTCTAAGAAAACAGTTCAATAAATGCATCTTTTAGATGCATTTATTTTTTTTGCAAAAATTTTTAATTTCTTGACATTTTTCGAGATTTTAGTTAATAATAAATATAAAGAAGAAGTTCTTTGCAACCTTCGGTTGACGAAAATATGACAATTTAGGTTGCTTGACCATTGCGGTAAAAAGTAATAAAATACTGTAAAAATAGCAAAAAATAAAAATGAAAGTAAATTGGAGGTTGCGGTATGACTATTGGACAAAAAATAGCAATACTGAGAAATGCAATGAAGCTCTCACAGGAGCAGTTAGCAGAAAAATTAGAGGTTTCAAGGCAGAGTGTTTCTAAATGGGAGTCGGACCAATCTGTTCCTGAAGTTAATAAAATTTTGCAGTTATCCACGCTTTTTAACATTACTGCAGATGATTTATTAAGGGATGAAATTCCGCTTGAACCCACATTTACAGAATCTCTTTTCAAGCCAAAGGAATCGGTTGTTTTCGGAGGAAAATATTTTGGTACCGATGGCTTCAGAGGAGAGGCAAATGTAAATCTTACTGCACAACATGCTTTTAAAATCGGTAGATTTTTAGGTTGGTATTATTCGAATGCCATATCTGGTTGCAGAAAGCCTAATCATAAGGCAAGAATAGTAATTGGTAAAGATACACGCCGTTCAAGTTATATGTTTGAATATGCCATTGTTGCAGGTCTTACCTCTTCTGGTGCAGATGCATATATGCTTCACGTTACAACCACACCAAGTGTTTCTTACGTTGTAAGACAGGATAGATTTGATTGCGGTATTATGATTTCTGCTTCTCACAATCCTTTTTACGATAATGGAATTAAACTTATCAACGGCGCAGGCGAAAAGATGGATGATTACACCCTTGCACTTATTGAGGAATATATTGACGGTAATTTAGAAAACCTTGATGTTGATGGTAACGATTTACCGCTTGCATCCCGTGATAAGGTAGGTAGAACAGTAGACTATGTCGCAGGAAGAAACCGTTATGTAGGTTATCTCATTTCTGTTGCCGCAAACTCCTATCGTGATTTCTCTGTTGCTCTTGACTGTGCAAATGGTTCTTCATGGATGATTGCTAAATCGGTTTTTGATGCGCTTGGTGCACAAACACATATTATAAATGCCGAACCTGATGGCATAAACATCAATGAACAGGCGGGCTCTACCCATATAAATTCACTCCGAAAATATGTTAAGGATAATCATCTTGATGCAGGTTTTGCTTTTGACGGCGATGCGGATAGATGTATAGCGGTGGATGAAAAAGGTAATATAGTGAATGGTGACCATATTCTTTATATAATTGCCAATCGTTTGCGTTCTAAGGGATTACTTCCGGGTAATACTGTAGTTACTACCATCATGTCTAATATGGGACTTTATAAAGCCTTTGATGAGGCGGGAATAAACCATATCCAAACCACTGTTGGCGATAGATATGTTCACGAGGCAATGATGAAAAATGATTATTACCTTGGCGGCGAACAGTCCGGACACACTATTATAAGAAAGTATGCTAATACGGGTGACGGAATTCTTACTGCGATTATTCTTATGGAAGAAATTGTTGAAAGAAAAACTTCACTTTCTAAACTCGCAGAGCCTGTAGTTATGTATCCGCAATCGGTTAAAAATGTAGTTGTTGAAGATAAAGCGGCAGTTACAGGCGATAGTAAAATCAAAGCTACCATTGAGGAAATACAGAATGAACTTGGAAATAGCGGAAGAATTCTTATCAGGGAGAGTGGAACAGAGCCCGTTATTCGAGTTATGGTTGAAAGCAGCAGTCAAAAAACATGCGAAGCCAAAACCGATAAGGTTATAAATCTTATAAAGGAATTGGGCTATAGCAAATAATCATGTAAAAAACAAACCCGAAGGACATTTCCTTCGGGTTTAATTTTTTTATCTTTTATTATCTTTCTTTGCAGTGCTTTTTAACGGTTGCTTTCATTTCATCCCAATTTGCTTCCATATCGGAAACAAGTTTCATTTGTGTATGGCAACGGTCAAGATTGTGTCCTTCGTAGTGAGTTCTAAAGTATGTATCGCCCTCTAAATAGTCGGTTAAAAATCTCATACCGCATTCAATAGTCATCATCTTAGCGCCTTCAGGGAGAAGCATAATCTCACTATCGAGAAGTTGTCCACCGCAACCATCAAGAAATCCTTTAGCGTAAATCTTGAACATATTCATATCAAGGCGAACTCGGGATAAATCTTTTTCATCCTCAGCCGCAGTGCTTGCGCCGAAACGGATAGCATCACCAAAATCGGTTACCGAGAAACCTGGCATAATAGTATCAAGGTCAATAACGCAAAGTGCAGTTCTTGTATCCTCGTGAAGCATAGAATTGTTAATTTTAGTATCGTTGTGACTAACTCTAAGGGGAAGAAGGCCTAACTTACAGCTATCAAGTAAAACGGAATAAAATTCTGCTCTATCTGTAAAGAATTTTATTTCTTCTGCAACCGATGCCGCTCTTCCGCACTTATCCTCTTTTACTGCCTTTAAAAAGGCTTCATATCTCTTTGGTGTGTTGTGGAAATCAGGGATAGTTTCGTGAAGTGTATCTGCAGGGAAGTCGTTCAAATCACGCTGAAATCTGCCAAAAGCAAATGCGCTTTGGTAGAAGTCTTTTTCTGTTTCGGGAAGGTCAAGACAAATTGAGCCTTCAACGAACTTGTAAATTCGCCAATAGTCTCCCTCTTCGGTTTTATAATAAGAAAGATTATCCTTATTAAGAATTACCGAAAGGGTTTTTAGTGAAGCGGGATTGCTTTTGAGGAAAGCTGTAACCCGAACGATATTTTCCATAACCTCTTCAGGTTTTTTGAAAACAGATTTATTTATTTTTTGAAGTATGTATCTTCTTCTCTTGCCTGTTTCATCTATACAAACAAGTACAAAGGTAGAATTGATGTGGCCATTTCCGTAAGGCTCACAACTAACAATTTCACCTTTAATTTTAAAATGGTCTGCTAATTCTTTAACTATAATTTCAAATTCCTTATCCATTTTAACTCTCCTAATAAAATATTTTGGAAGCACACATATTATACTATCAAAGTTAAATAATATCAAGCAAAATTATTAAAAACACAAAAAAGGACCGTGAAAACGGTCCTTTTTTGCTTTTAAGGGGTTTGAGGAGAGGATTTCCTATTAAGGAAATCATACCTTGCGGGTGCGGCTCCCGTTCGGTACAAGTATATGTTAAATCATAATTATTTATTTTTTATGAACTATAATTTAACTTTTTTTAGAAGTATTTTGAACTTTTTTACAAAGAATATATCACGAGCATTTTGACAATAATATAAAGGACAAAAGAAAAAGGAGTAATCTTTATGAAATACAAGGAACAAAAATTTGCAAGATTTATAGGCTCAACGGGATTTTTTGCGATACTTGCCTGTTGTGTTTTGATAATAGGCGCCGCAACATTTTTTGCTGTATCTAAATACAACGATGCAAACAAAGAAATTAATAACAAACCTAAGGGCAATGAGTCATATAATCCTGTAGAATCTTCATATGATGATATAAAGAACGATATATCATCGACAATTGAAGATATAAGTGAAGAAGTTACGGGAAACGTGAGCGATGAACCTTATTCAAGCGAACAACAGGAAACTGAACAAAAGAAAGAACCTACCTTTGTTATGCCTTGCGAGGGCGAAATTTCAAAAAAATACAGCGCAACCGAACTTTTATATTCAGCAACTTTTTCCGATATGCGTCTTCACACAGGTCTTGATATAGCCTGTGAAAAGGGAACAGATGTGTGGTCTATGTCGGATGGAACTGTTATGTCGGTTGAAGATAGCATATCTTACGGAACGGTTGTAACGGTTAATTGTGGAGATAATATTATAGTTAAATATTGTGGTCTTGAAAACACAACGGTTGCTGCTAACGATAAAGTGTCGGTTGGAGAAGTTATAGGTAGCGTGGGAGAGGTTCCTTGTGAGTGTGCCGACCAAAGTCATATTCATATTGAAGCAAGTGAGAATGGTGAGAGTATATCACCAGAAGAGCTTATAAAATAAAGCCGCCCTCGTTAATCGTTTAGGGGCATTATTGCAAGAGAGATAAAGAAAAATTTTCATTCTTTATCTCTCTTGTATTTTCCGCAACCGAGCAAAATAAAAAAAATTATTTTGTAAATTGCAAAAAGGGAAGAAGTGTGATAGAATATATTGGTAAAATGAAAAATTTGGCAAATGGGAATTTTAGATGTATAAATTATTTGTTTAAATTTTGTATTTGCCGAGGAGGAAGTTATGGAAAAAAATATTACACTTGTCGTAATGGCGGCAGGTATGGGAAGCCGTTTTGGTGGGCTTAAACAAATTGAGCCTATCGGAAAGAACGGAGAGGCGATTCTTGATTTTTCGGTTTATGATGCCGTAGAAGCTGGATTCAATAAAGTGGTGTTTGTTATAAAACACGCTATTGAAAAAGACTTCAAAGAGATGGTTGGTAAGCGCATCGAGAAGAGAGTTAAAGTTGAATATGCTTTTCAGGAAATAGACCTATTACCTGAGGGTTACACCTGTCCTGCAGACCGCGAAAAGCCTTGGGGAACCGCTCACGCAATTCTTTGTTGCAAAGATTTGGTTAACGAGCCGTTTGCGGTTATTAATGCAGATGATTTTTACGGCAAATCGGCATTTAAGCAAATTGCAGAGTTTTTGCGCTCTGATACAAACGATTACTGTATGGTAGGCTTCCGTTTGAAGAATACATTAACCGAAAATGGCTATGTATCAAGAGGCGTTTGCAATACTGAAAATGGAATTTTAAAATCTGTAACCGAGAGAACTAAAATTGAAAACTGCAAGTATACAGAGGATGATGGCGAAACCTGGACCGAGCTTGACCCTGATACCGTTGTTTCAATGAATTTATGGGGCTTTATGCCTGATATATTTGAGCATATAGAAACTGGCTTTAAGTCATTTCTAAATGAAAAAATAAACGTTCCAAAATCTGAATATTACCTTCCAAGCGTTGTTTCTTCGCTTATTGAACGCGGTGAGAAACAGGTGCAGGTGCTCGTAGCTGAAGAAAAATGGTATGGAGTAACCTATAAGGAAGATAAAGAAAAGGTTGTTGCCGCTATCGGTGAAAAAATGGATAATGGCGAATACGAAAACATTTAAAAAGGAGAAAAATTATGAAATTTTTGAAATTTAAAACCTATGATGAATTAAGTTGTGCCGCAGCAAATATAATTGCTTCGCAGATTATTATGAAACCCAAGTGTGTTTTAGGTCTTGCAACCGGCTCTTCGCCTGTTGGCACATATAAAAAACTTATTGAGAAATGTGAAAGTAAAGAACTAGATTTTTCATGCGTTACATCTGTAAACCTTGATGAGTATATCGGGCTTGATGGAAGTAACGACCAAAGCTACCGTTATTTTATGAACACCAATCTTTTTAATCACGTAAATATAGATAAGGAAAAAACCTTCGTTCCGGGAGGATGCGCAGAAGATTTAGCAGCTGAGGGCGAGGCTTATGATAAACTTATCGAAGATTTAGGCGGTATTGATTTGCAGCTTTTAGGTATTGGGCTTGATGGACACATTGGTTTTAATGAGCCTGATAGTGTGTTTATAAAAGGAACACATGTTGTAGATTTGCATGAATCAACAATAAAGGCAAATGCAAGATTTTTTGCTAATGAGGATGAAGTTCCTAAGAAGGCAATAACAATGGGTATGGGCGCAATTATGAATGCGAAAAAAGTTCTTCTCGTTGCCAACGGCAAGGCTAAGTGGGATATCTTAGAAAAGGCATTTTTCGGTCCTATAACCCCTGAAGTTCCTGCTTCAATTCTCCAACTTCATCCCGATGTAACTGTTATTTACAGTGAAAACTAAATAGAATACAAAAGCAACCGTTTTTGCACGCAAAAACGGTTGCTTTTTGCTTAATTCATAAAAATGAGCAAAAAAAGCGAATTAAAATTATTAAAAATGTCAATATAAGCGTAATATATCAAAATAATCCCCTTGTTTTGTTATTAGCAATAAAGATATAATATATATGTGTAGTTATAACTTTTCAGGAAAGGTGATTTTGGTAATGAATGTATGCAAAAGAATTTTATCGGTCCTTTTAAGTGTCTTTGTTGTTTTTGCAACACTTCCTGTTTCAAGCGTAGTTTTTGCCGAGCAGGTAAGCACTCCTAAAATTTTCGAAGATAACTTTGATGATGAAAGTTCGCTTGAAAATTACGAGGCGGCAGTTAATAACGCTTATTATGGAACAACACTTAATTCTAAAGATGTGGCTCCTACTATTGAAACTCTTGACGGAAAGAGTGTTTTCAAAGCAAGAAAGGGCTCTTCGAGCAATCAGTATGCTGCCGAACTTATAAAGGATATGCCACAAGATAGAAGGGTTGAAAGTATAACCACCACCTTTAAGCAAACCGTTGAACCTAAAAATGAGGATGCCTTATCAAGCATTGTTGCATTTCATATTAACTCGCGCAACTCTTTAATACTTTGTGTGTACCCTTCTAGCGCAGATGAATATTTATATTATAGTTGGTGCCGTTTTACCTACTCACAAACAGGGGCTGCCTCAACGGCTAATAACACCTATGAGGTGTATAAAGACCAACTCTCAGGCGCTACAAGAAGACGTGTTAAAACAAACCTTATTGGAGATAACACCGATTGGCTTACAGTTACATTAAATTATGATTATTCGCAAATAAACGATAATATTCTAACTGTTTCAGCAACCCTAAAGGATGCCGAAGGCAATGAGGGAATAATTGATAGCTTTTCTGCTAAGTTTGATGATATTGTATATGATTGCACCGATGCCGAGGGTAATATTTTAGAATCGGGTCAATATATGAAGTATGATGAAAACTTCAGGGTTGGTATTTCTTCATATACAGGAAACTATCTTTGCTATTATGATAACTTTACCGTGCGATATGGTATGAGCCCGAAGGAGTTTGCCGAGGACTTTAGAACAAAGTATAGCGAAGAATTAGCATATTCAAAAATCACAACTAGTGAGCAATTTGATTCCGTTGCTAAAGCAAAACATGATTATGATAATGCAAGAGATTCCGAAAAGGCATTGTTGGCAAATGAAAAAGATAAGCTTTCGGCAGTTCTCAAAACCTATAAGATAGCCGGCGATGACTTTGAATATGAAAATCTTTTTAATGAAATTTGGGAAACAATTCCATATAGCGGCGATATTCTAACCTGGGATGCGACTAATAGTGTGTTTAATCCTACAACCGAGTCAACAAGAACTGAAGCGGCGGCGATTATCCAAGATAGTAAGGATAGCACTAACAATGTCTTTTCTCCTGAAACCAGAAGTCAAACGCGCAAGGTTAATATGTTAACACTCAAAGAGGATTACCTCAAAAAGGGCGCAATGGTAAAATCCTTTGAGATTGACTTCAGACTCGATACAAACTATGTTTGGGATGCAAACTCCGGTGTTTATTTCTATTATAAAAACCCATACAATTGGGGAAGAATGGAATTGAGTGTGGCAAATTCAGGCTTGATTACGGTAAGGCTTTTACAAAATAAAGGCAATGCGGATGGAACCGAAATGGTATCTTCGTGGCTTTTAACGGGTGTGAATCTATCGAATACCGCAACCGGAATGTGGATAAATGTTAAGGTTGATTATGAATACTTGAGTGATGGAACAAACCTAACCTTTACTTTTAGCGACAAAGAAAATGAAAGTGTGATTTATACAAAGACCTATAAAACAACCAACTTCAACGAAGGCGGGAAAATAGGTATCGCTTCAAAAAGCTCAATCAAGAGTGAGATATACTATGATAATTTCGCAATTTCTTACACTGAATCCGCAGATGATTTCCGTGAAGAATATGCGGATATCTTGAGCTTGCAGTCGGTTACCACGAAGGCGCAGTTCGAAAGCGTGGCAAAGGCAAAGGTTGCTTTACAAGAATTGCCATTGAGATTGCAGAGCCAACTTACTGAAGAGCTTGAATTTTTAACAAATCTTTTGAGTGAATATAGGGTGCTTTCGGATGATTTTGAATATCCTCATTTCACACAAGAGATATTTGAATCCTTGCCGTATACGGGCGATATTATGACTTGGAATTCAAAGGATTCAATTTTTATGTCGGGAACAAGCTCGAACGGAGCTGCGGCACAAACAGTTGAAGATACGGCCGATGCTTCAAACCATGTTTTAAAACCTGAAACCAGAAATGTAAGCCGAAAGAGGAAAATTTTAACCCTAAAGGATGCCTATCGCAGAACTGATGCACAAATTAAATCTTTCTCAAGCGATGTAAGAATAGACACAAGTGCAAGTTGGGATGCAAACACAGGTATCTATTATTGGTATAAGAATCCATATAATTGGGGAAGAATTGAGCTTATTTTAAGTACAACGGGTGACCTGAATCTCACTGCTCGAATTATTGAACAGTCGGGCACTGATGAAGGAACCGAAATGATTTCAACCACCGTAGCAAACAACACCGCATTTAGCGGTATCGTTGCAGGCGACTGGGCTACAATTAAGGTTGATTATATCTATGAAGAAGAGGAAACAACGGTTGTTGTTAATTTAATAAACAAGGAAACGGCCGAGCTTATCACTTCAAAAATCTTCACAACCGCAAA
>JAZUMI010000103.1:0-4007 GCA_045603505.1 Acutalibacteraceae bacterium | reverse complement strand
TTGGGTATGGTCTTATTTTAACATCATCAGGGGCCATAGCAGCACCCATATTATTGTTATCGGTGATGCCGAGGTCTTCAACCGTGCCGATAACGGCGGAATCAATATACGGACCTGACCCCTCTTTTTCGAGAATTAGAGCACCCGAGCCTGTAACCGTCCACTGCGCCGTGGGGGTGCGCTGAGAGCCATAGTCGAGCGGAAAGCGGTATTGTCGTTCTGCCGCACAAAAGTGGGAAGAAGTAACAGCGGCTGTGCGGTGCGCCGCCCCCGAATCAATGAGTGTTGCCGCCATTATGGTTGACAGTGTCATTGTTGAGCAGGCACCGTAAAGACCAACGAATGGTATGCCGAAATCTCGAAGTCCAAAGGTGCTTCCGATACACTGATTAAGCAGGTCGCCCGCAAAAATGCAGTCTATATCGCAGGGCATAAAGCCACCCTTATTTAGTGCTATTTCCACCGCTCTTTTTTGCAACTTGCTTTCCGCTCTTTCGAAGCTTTTTTCACCAAAAAAGCTATCAGTTATATATTCATCAAATTCATTGGAGTAAGGTCCCTCGTGTTCCTTTTTTCCAACTATTGAGCCGAAGCCTACTATATGTGATTTCTTTCCGAAAACAATGGTTTTATTTCCGTTCCTTTTTGCCATTTTTATCCCTCTTTTAAAAATATACTTCTAATATATTTTTTTTAGGAAAGCCACTTTTTATAATTGTCAATTTTTACCCTTAAAAAAACGAAAAACTCGGGCTTTAAACCCGAGTTTTTTACATATTATCCCAAATAACCGAAAAGAGTTCGTTTATTCGTTCACTTTCACCCGATAGGTGAAGGAAACCAAAAAGGGTTTCAACACCCGTTGCGATATGGTAATCACCGCCACTTGCGTTTTTAGGGGAAGAATGTGTATGTGCGTTTCTACCTCTTTTGAAAATGCTTGTTTCTTTTTCGGTGAGCAGGGGAGAGATGATTTCATAAGCTTTGGCCTGAGCCGAGGCTTTAACATATTCAACCGAGAGCTTGTGAAGTTCGCCCGAGGGCCTGTTCACTTCGGCAAGGCGGGTGCGAACCAAAAGACCGAACACCGCATCTCCCACGAAAGCCAAGGTTGATGGGCTTAATAAATTTGGATTATCCATAGTTTCACCCTTAATTCACGAAATCAAACTCAACATCATAAACGCTAACGGTATCACCCTCGTGAACACCTGCGTTTATGAGCGCATCTATAATGCCTGTTTGGCGGAGAACTCGCTCGAAATATTGGAGCGACTCATAGTCATCGGGGTCAATCGTGTTCATAACATCGATAAGCCAAGGCGCATCCTCAACAAAGAAAACACCGTCTTCCGCACGAATGGAGAATGTGCGGTTTTGCTTCTTGGTAATGTCTTCAAGTGGCTTTGGCTCGGCTTCATATATCTTCATGGGGGGAAGTTTTGAAAGCACCTCGGCGATATGCTTAATAAGAGCATCGGTACCCTCGGCAATAGCCGCCATAATGGGGAAGAAGCGATAACCTTTACCCTCGAAATATTCCTTATATTCGTTAATTTTCTCTTCGTCAATAAGGTCGCACTTATTACCAACAACGATTTGCGGACGAAGGCTTAATTCATCGCTAAAGTTTGAAAGTTCAAGGTTGATTTTTTTAAAATCGTCAATAGGGTCTCTGCCCTCACTACCCGAAATATCAAGCACATGAACGAGCAAACGACAACGCTCAACATGGCGCAAAAAGTCATGGCCGAGTCCAACGCCCTCACTTGCACCCTCGATAAGTCCCGGTATATCCGCCATAACAAAGGAAGTACCCTCGCCTAAATTAACCACGCCTAACACGGGGGTTAGGGTGGTGAAGTGATAATTTGCAATATTAGGTTTCGCTTGACTAACTACCGAAATCAAGGTTGATTTTCCAACATTTGGGAAGCCTACAAGACCAACATCGGCAAGGAGTTTTAGTTCGAGGAGAACATCCAACTCTTCACCGGGATTTCCGCTTTTTGCAAAACGGGGAATTTGACGGGTTGAGGTTGCGAAATGGCTGTTACCCCAACCGCCGTTACCGCCTTTAGCAACAATAACAGGCTCATCTCCCGAAATATCAGCGATAATTCTTCCTGTTTCGGCATCCTTTATAAGCGTACCTATAGGAACGCTTATAATAAGGTCGGCACCTTTCTTACCGCTTGAGCGACTTGCCTTACCGTTTTCACCAGGCTCGGCACAGTATTTGCGCTTATAACGGAAGTCGGCAAGGGTGGAAAGATTAGAATCGGCTTTGAAAACTATGTTTCCGCCTTTCCCACCATCACCACCGTCAGGTCCGCCTGCGGCAACATATTTTTCTCTATGAAAGGAAACTGCGCCATTTCCGCCGTTTCCTGCTTTTAAGTGAATTTTTGCTATATCAACAAACATATCTTTTTCCTTTTTATGAAAAAATAAATCCGGGTGTTTTGCACCCGGACCTTTTTGTGTCTTATTGTTCTACTGCGTAGATGCTAACCTGTTTGCGGTCTCTACCTACACGCTCGAACTTTACTTTACCGTCAATAAGAGCGAATAAAGTATCATCAGAACCGCGGCCAACGTTATTGCCGGGATGAATGTGTGTTCCTCTTTGTCTAACAAGGATATTTCCTGCGAGAACGAACTGACCGTCTGCTCTCTTAACACCTAAACGCTTGGACTCACTGTCACGACCGTTCTTGGTTGAACCCACACCTTTTTTATGAGCGAATAACTGAATGTTAATCTTTAACATAGTTGTCTACACCTCCGTAAAATTTATGTTATTGCCATATTGCACGGAAAGTTCTTTCAAGTGAAGTTTTAATCCTTCAAGCACTGCCTTGCTTTTCTCACTTGCACCTTTAACGCGAATTTCCATAAGCGCATCATCGATAAGAGCATCGCACTCATCCCCGATAATCTCGAGTATGGTATTAGCCGCACAAAAAGCCGCGCTCGAAACTGCAGCGCAAATAACTTTTCCGTCTAAATCGTCACAATCCACTGAACTGTGACCGCTGATGCGAAAACCATCAGCAAAGAATTTTACACTAGTCATATAAATTAACCGATTTCGTTAATTTGTACCTTAGTGTAGGGTTGTCTGTGACCCATCTTGCGTGAAGAACTCTTCTTGGGTTTATAGGTGAAGACAGTAATCTTCTTACCCTTACCGTTCTTTAAAACGGTACCCTTAACGAAAGCGTCCTTAACATAGGGTTTGCCAACCTTCAAAGTTCTGTTGCAAACGGCAACAACCTTGTCGAAGGTAATCTCTTCGTCAACTTGAGCGTTAAGCTTCTCAACGTAAATAACGTCACCGTTTTGAACGCGATACTGCTTTCCGCCTGTTTCAATAATTGCGTACATCTCATTACACCTACCTGATATTTAACAGTCTCGCTACTGTTAGGCGTGCACCTTTTTTAAGGCACAACTTGAAAAGCCCACAATATGCGGCTTGAATATTCTACCACAGAAGAATATGTTTGTCAAGAAAAAGTTTTAGAATATTCTTCCCATTCCTTGCGGATTATGTCGTAGTCATTTTCATCCATAGGAACATCGCAAAAACTACTTAAATAATAAAGGTCGGGAACACCGATTTTTGCCTGATGCTTCATATATCTTATAAAGTCAAGGTGACTTGCAACGCCGCCCGAATCGGTATCAATTAACATATTGGGGTAAACCGCATTTACAATCTCTGCACGGTAACTCATAATCGAGCAGGATGCGCAGGTCTCGCCGTGTATATCGTGGATGCGGATTTGGTCGGCATCTTCGGCAAGATATGGGTGTGCACAACTAACATTTATAAGCGCATCTGTCTTTATAGCTTTAGCGGTTGTTCGAACTAAATTGAGCCAAGTCTTAATAAGTTCAACACCGTAAATACCTGATTTATATGTATATATATTATCGCCCTCGGGGATGCAGTTTATAAAGTCAATCTTAAAGCCATCGCAGTTCATACAACCCTCATC
>JAZUMI010000102.1:0-43670 GCA_045603505.1 Acutalibacteraceae bacterium | reverse complement strand
ACCGTATGCGGTGCGGCGAAAAGGCCCATATAAAGCTCTCTGCTATGCCCTAGTGTTGCGCCGACCTCTTTACCAACGCCGGGACAGGTCATTCTGTTCGCGCACTTCTCAACAAGCTCCCTTGTTCCTGCAATATAGCCACCTGTTGGGGCGATACCGCCACCCGGATTTTTGATGAGTGAGCCTGCAACCAAATCGGCTCCCACTTCACAAGGCTCTTTGGTTTCAACAAACTCGCCGTAGCAGTTATCCACCATAATATATGTATCGGGCGAAACCGATTTAACTAATTTGCAAAGCACCTCAATATCATCTATTGTAAGGCTTGGGCGAAGACTATATCCGCGAGAGCGTTGAATATAGGCCATTTTATATTTATCTTTACTTAACTCTTCTTTGATTTTTTCGATATCGGGTGTTCCGTCCTCTCTTAAATCAACCTGATTATAAATCACACCAAAATCGGCAAGAGAGCCATCGGTTACCTCATCAATACCAAAAACACCTGTTATAGTGTCATAAGGTCTGCCTGTTAAAACAAGCACCTTATCATTCGGACGCAAAACACCGAAAAGAGCAACTGTTAGGGTATGCGTTCCCGATGCGAAGTTGTGACGCATAATTGCATCCTCGGCACCCATACATTCCGCCATAACACTTTCAAGCACTTCTCTGCCCTTATCGTCATAACCGTAACCGGTGGAGCCCGACATATTAGCCTCACTCACACCGTTTTTTATAAAGGCATTAAGCACTTTAAGTTGGTTATACTCGGTGATTTTCTCAATTTTTTCAAACTGCTCACGAGTGGCTGCAAGTGCCTTTTCGCTCAAATCTAAAAGTTTATTATCAATATTAAAAAATTTTGTTATGCTCATTTATTTCACCCAATATCCTGCTTTATATAAAAATACAAATCCGTTTTTTTCGTAGAAAATTTTGACCTTTTCTCTGCAACAAACGAGAAAATCTCTTCCTGCATTTTTAGAAAGAATGTTTTTAAGGGATATGCTGCCATACCCTTTTTTATGACTTGCAATTCCGTTCATTATGGCAAAATTCCCCGAATTAAACGAAATAGCTGCGCAATGTTCCTTTATTGCGAAATAATCGGCAAAGCCAAGATTTTTTCGCCTGCAATAATCCACCGCAAAAAACGGGTATTCGGGTAAAGAAAGCCCATCCACATCAAGAAGAGAATATAACTCCTTGCTTGATAATTCATCTGATTTTCTTTCCTCGCACTTTTGTGCCTTTATAGAATAGACATATATCTCCTCTTTTGGCACTTTTCTTATCGCTTTAAGTGTTTCGAGGTCTGAAAACACACAACAAGGGGAGAGCACCGAAACAAATTCGGATAACTCCTCTATATCGGCATTTTTATTATAGATTATCATATTTCCGTCAGTTAAAGAAATATATGCATCGCCCCCGTTTTGCTTCCAAAACATAACCGAGCTATCATCGGGATAGCACTCATAAAGGCAACGAAGCTTTATAAGAGCGGCATCCCTTTTCTCTACTATTGGAATTTCCTTTGTTATACTAATCATATTTTCCGCTAAGAATCCCGTTTTTAAGTTCTCTCACCATTTCGAGAACACTAATTATATCGCCCTTATCGGCAACCGAGGATGCCGAATGAATATACCTGCAAGGCACCGAAACGCTGACCGTTCTAACTCCCTCACGGCTTAGATGAATAGCCCCCGAATTGTTACCACCCGCAACCGCACTCTTGGGTTGACATTTTATACCGCTGTTAAGCGCGGCATTATAATACTTGCGGTCATAGACGGTAGCCTTATCCATAAAGGATATAACCGCACCTTCACCCTGAACGCAAACCTTTTTTTCGTTTGGAACATCGGCAATATCGGCGGCGGTTGTTGCCTCAACAACTATTGCACTATCTGGGTTAACTGCAAAAGTTGCAGTTCGAGCGCCTCGAAGACCTACCTCCTCCTGAACCGAGAAAGTAGCATAGAAATCATATTCGCTTTCTTCCCTTAAAAGTATTATAAGAATAGCGCAACCAATACGGTCATCAAGTGCTTTTGATAAGATTTTTTCGCCCACTTCTATATAATCCGAAACGATAACCGCTCTATCGCCTAAAGAGATTTTTTCTTCCGCTTCCTGCTTTGCTTTAGCACCAACATCAATGCAAAGGCTATCAGCTTTTGGAATCTTTTTAGCCTCTTCCTTTTCGAGCAAATGAATGGGTTTTGCGGTTATAACACCGGGGATTTCACCGTTTATCATAACCCTGCGGCTCATAAGAACCTCAGTTTCAATTCCGCCAACAGTTTTAAACTTTAAAAATCCACTATCGGTAATACCTGTTATAATAAGTCCCACTTCATCCATATGGGCATCGATAACAAGCTTCTTTTGCGATGTTTTTTTGCCCTTTTTAAAGGCTATTATATTACCTAAATTATCAACTTTATATTCACAATAGGGTGCGATTTTTTCGATTATATAGTTTCTAACCGCATCCTCGTTTCCGCTCGTTGCATCAAGGCAGCATAATTCTTTTAGGATATTAAACATTTTTGATACCTCCGGAAAGAATATATGCTTCCAAAACATCGCAAACACTCTTAATATCGGCAATATCAAGCACCTCAACATCGGTGTGCATATTGCGAAGCGGAATAGATAAAAGGCCTGTTTTAACACCCTCGCGTGTTATAGAAATCACATCACTGTCGGTGCTTGTATTACCACCCATAACCTCGCACTGATAAGGAATGTTGTTTTCCTTGGCGAGATTTATCAGTCTTTCTGAGATTCTTTTATCAAGCACGGGGGAAATACCCACCATAGCACCGCTTCCTACCTTGCCGCATTCATCGGGCGAGATATTAGGTCCATCGCCAAATGAAACATCTATCGCAATGGCTTCATCGGGATTAACCGAATATGTTGCAGTGCGACTTCCTCTGCAACCGAGCTCTTCACTATCACAAAGTGAAAAAACAACATTGCATGGCAATTTTTTATTTGATAATCTTTCAGCCAGTTCGAGCAGACAAACTACTCCCGCACGGTCATCAAAAGATTTACCGCATACTAAGTTACCGAGTTCGAAAGGCTTTGTGTTATATGTTACAATATCGCCTACACTTACTATTTCTTTTGCCTTTCCGCCAAGCATGGTATCAATTTTAATTTTTGATATATCATCATACTCGGTATCCCCCGAAGAAAGGTGTGGCGGTGTGCTACAGAAAACACCGGTAACCTTCTGTTTTCCGTGTATTGTAACGGTTTTAGCCGCAAGAGCTCTGATATCTATTCCTCCTGCTTTATTAACCGTTAAAAAGCCGTTTTCATCAATATTTGTTACAACGAAACTTACTTCATCAATATGGGCATCAAGCATAATTGTGTAATCGCTTTCGCCCTTTATCTCACCGATAACGGTAAGACCTGTTTTTCTTATCGTTTTAGCATACTTTGAAAGTATTTCGTAGGCTATATCAGAAGCCTCACTCACATAAAAAGCGTTATTTGCGCGGGAGAGTGAAAATAATGTGTTCTTTATATCCATTAAAGTTTATTCACCAATTCTTTAAAATAATTTCCTCTTGCCATAAAATTTGGAAATGCATCGAAACTTGCACAAGCGGGCGAGAGGGTTACTATATCCCCGCTCTTTGCATCGGAATGTGCGCGTTTTACTGCATCGGCAATATCTTCGCATCTAATAATTTCGGGATTACCCTTATATCCTTCATATTCCCTTAAAGTTTTTTCTATCTTATCGGCGGTTTTACCGCAAAGATACAGTTTTTCAACCTTTTCTACAAGATAAGGTGCCAACGGCTCAAACGGAATATGCTTATCATATCCACCCGCAATAAGAAATACCTTTTTATCGAACGCCTTAAGACCTGCAATGGTTCTTGTTGGACTTGATGCAATAGAATCGTTATAGTATTTAACACCATTCACTTCGCGCACAAACTCAATTCTATGCTCAACACCCTTGAACTCACGGGCAACCTTGTTTATAGTATCGGTGCCTACATATCCCCAAACAGCCGAAATTGCGGCGAGATAGTTAGCAACATTATGGTCCCCCAAAATAGCAATATCCTGTTTTTGAAGAACAGGAACATCAATACCTCGGTATGCCATGTGCAGCACACCCTCTGTATCAAGCCATGCACCGTTCTTTATCGGTTTTTCCATACTGAAAGTAAGTGACTGACCGCGAACATCCTTTTTAAAACTTCTGGTTATATCGTTATCGGCATTAAGCACTGTTCTTGAAAATGCATTCTGATGGAGAAGAACATTTTTCTTTGCCTCAACATATTCATCCATATCCTTATGAACATCAAGATGGTTAGGCGCAACATTGGTTACAACAGCAATATCGGGGCCCTTTCTCATGGAGATAAGTTGGAAAGAAGAAAGTTCAACCACAACAAAATCTTCGGCGGTTATGTTTTCAATTTCGGGCAATAAAGGTTTGCCTATATTTCCACCAACAAACACCTTTTTACCCTCAGCTTCAAGCATTTTTGCAATAAGGGTTGTTGTGGTGGTTTTTCCATCCGAACCTGTTACTGCGAATATGGTTGCAGGACAAAGGTCAAAGAAAACCTCCATTTCACTTGTAACGGCAATGCCTCTTTTCCTTGCCGATTCAAGTTCGGGGAGATTAAAACTCATACCTGGAGTGCGGAAAATTATATCAACCTCTAAATTTTCGAGATAATCTTCGCCAAGGCGGAGTTCTGCTCCCGCCTTTTCGAGCGTATCTGCCATTTCGCCTACAAGTTCACGCGAACGCCTGTCACAAGCAAAAACTCGTGCGCCCTTTGATAGAAAATTAAGGATAAGAGGTGTGTTGCTTACCCCTATTCCACACATTGCGATTTTTTTACCCTTTATATGTTCAAAAAACTGTCTGCAATCCATTCTCCTGCCTCCAATATCTTATTTAAAACACAATTATACATATATATTATACTTCCCCACTTTCCAAATATCAACAGTTTTGGCAATAAAAAAATCACCCTGTTTAAAAACAGAGTGATTTTTGAACTTTTAAACTATATTAACCTTTGCGCCGTTACCAATTCCTGCTGCATTGGCATCATCGGTATCAATATGCATCTCAAGGCGAAAATCTTTATGAACACGAACCTGAACATCATAGAAGAGTGTTTTGCGTTCGCCCTTTGCCTCAACATTAACATAGTCACCGTCTTTAAGTCCGAAAGCGGCACCTTCATCAAGACTCATATGTATATGGCGGTTAGCAATTATGCATCCCTCTTTAAGAGTTACAACTCCTTTAGGTCCTATAATTGTAACAGGTGCGCTACCCGCAATATCTCCCGATTCTCTAACAGGAGGTTTAACCTTTAAAACAAAGGAATCTGTTCTTGAAATCTCAACCTGTGAAGCCTTTCTAACAGGACCTAAAACACGCACGTTCTCAATAGGACGAAGTGACGGACCAACTATGGTTAAACATTCTTTACAAGCAAACTGACCGGGTTGTGAAAGGTCCTTTATAGGTGTTAGCTCATAGCCTGGACCAAAAAGGGTTTCAAGGTCTTCTTTTGAGAGATGAATATGGCGATTTGAAACACCAACGGGAACCTGTTTTGTGTTAGCGCCCTCGCCCATCTGCTCCATAACTCTATTCACAATTTGTGATACTAAATTTGAATCGTAAGTCATTTCTTTTTCTCCATTAGATAATACGGAAATTTTCACTCAATACACATCTGCGCTGACGTGTAAAACTTCTTGCAGAGGTTATACCTTCACCTGTAGGACCAGCAATAGTAAAGGTTGCGTGACCTTCACCGCCAAAGCCTATACCTGCATAAGAAGGAGCATTCTTAACGAAAATCGTAGTCTCTACTGCCTTTGCAAAGCGAGAAAGATTATCAACATTCTTCGAATGCATATGTGCGGTATGACGGTTTCCGTGTTCAGCCTTAACTGCAAGGTCAATAGCCTCATCAATATCATTAACACGAACGATAGGAAGAATAGGCATCATAAGCTCTTCCTGAACAAACGGATGCATAAAGTCGGTTTCGCAAATGATACAACGAATATCCCCGCTTACCTGAACACCGATTTTTGAAAGAATAACTGCGGCATCTCTACCAACACACTCACGGTTAATTGTTTTCTTCTTATTGCCCTTTTTATCGGTAATCTCAACAAGAACTATATCAGCAAGTTTCTTTGCTTGAGCGCTATCGATAAGATATGCGCCATTTTTGAGCATATTTGAAATAAGCTCATCAGCAATATTTCTGAATGCAAAAACTTCTTTTTCTGCAATGCAAGGAAGGTTGTTATCAAAGGTACAACCATCAATTATATCCTTAGCTGCCTTTTTGATATCAGCAGTATCGTCAACTATTACAGGGGGGTTACCGGCTCCCGCACCGATAGCCTTTTTACCCGAAGAAAGAACCGCTCTAACAACACCGGGGCCACCTGTGCAAACGAGCAAACGGATAGCGGGATGTGACTGCATAATAGATGCAGATTCAAGGGTAGGCTTCTTCATTGAGCAAACAAGAATTTCAGGTCCTCCCATAGCCTTACTTGCACGGTTTACAAGGTCTATTGCATAGTTAGAGGTTGCAATAGCGTTGGGATGAGGGTTAAATACAACACCGTTTCCTGCCGCTATCATACCGATACTGTTACAGATAACTGTTTCACTTGGGTTGGTGCTCGGAGTGATTGAGCCAACAACACCAAACGGAGCCATTTCAACAAGTGTAAGGCCGTTATCTCCTGTTTTAGCAAAGGAGGTTATATCCTCTGTACCCGGAGTTTTATCGGCAACAAGAATGTGTTTTGCTTTCTTGTGGTCAACCCTACCCATTCCTGTTTCCTTAACACCGATTTGAGCCATTATATGAGCCTCTTCACGAGTTAAACGGCGAATTTCGGTGATAATCTTTTCTCTTTCTTCAACGCTCATTGCTCTTACTGCTTTGTAGCCTTCGCTTGCAGCGGCAATGGCATCATTCATATCATCAAATATGCCGATAAGTTTTCTACCCGCATACTGTGTGCTGTCAAAAGAGGCCTCGGGAGCCGACTGCACCTTATTTAAAACCTGACTTACAACCTCACGAATCTGAGCCTCGGAAATTGTTCTTGCCATTTTAATCACTCCTTAAATTTATATAAGTTCAACGTTTATATTTCTTAAATATTCTTGCCAACGAAAAGATGGCTCGACATCGGTTGCAATAACATCGACATCGCTTATATCCCCTACCTTAACGAAGGAAATCTTATCAAATTTAGTGCTATCCACCGCAAGAATTTTGCGTTCGGCGGAAGCGAAAATTGCTCTTTTAATTTCGGAATCCTTTTCGTTTGAATCGGTTATTCCCATATTCAAATCAATACCCTTTGAAGAGCAAACTGCCAAATCCACATGGAAGCCTCTAATCATCTTTTCAGCCGATGGGCCAACGAGTGAGAGAGAGCCTTTTTTGAGTGTTCCTCCTGTGGAAAGTATATTCCAATCATCCTTATCGGCTAAATCTATAAGAATTTCAACCGAGTTGGTAATAATTGTTATATTTTTTAAGTTTTTAATGTAGTTTACAAGACTTAATGCTGTGGAACTTGCATCAAGCATTATGCAGTTGCCATCCGAAATCAAGTGACTGATTTTCTCTGCGATAATCTGCTTTGCCTCAACATTCGAGCGTTTGCGCACATTGTATGGAAGGTCGGTATTAAAATTCTGAACAACAACTGCGCCTCCGTAGGTCTTTTTAGCAAGGCCCTCGTTATCAAGCTTTTCAAGGTCGCGTCTTATGGTTTCTTCCGTAACATCAAACTCCAAACTAAGCTCAGAAACTATAACCTTACCATCGGTGAAGAGTTTAGAAAGAATTGCATTACGTCTTTCTATAGCAAGCATTATAACTTGTTCCCCTTTTTACAAAATACTGCGCCACATTTTCTCGTCAGGACGCGGAATAACCGCGCTATCGAGGAACATTCCGTTCTCCCCTGCCGACTGCTTAGCCCTGTCAATAGCGGCCTCAACAGCTGCAATTTCACCCGTTAACAAGAGATAAGACTTACCACACATACCTCTTGATAGGCGAAGTTCTACAAGGTCTACAAGCGATGTTTTCGCCGCAGTATCCGCCGCAACAATAGCCGCCGCAGATGAGAATGTTTCAAGAACACCTAATGCATCGGGACTTCCGATATCGGTTGTTCCGTAAAGAGCAGTAAAAATACTGTCATGCGGGTTGCCTAAAACAAATTTATCAATAAGATTTTCGGAAAAATTAACAGCCGCCGCATCAACCGATGCTTTAACTGCGCTAAGGCTTCCGCTTATTAGTACCATATATTTACCGGGACAAACCGTTGTTGCCTCAATAATATCTACATCGGCGGTTTTAACCATGATATCCGCCGCCATCATACCCGATGAAACAGTTTTATATTCAACCATTGCAAGTGCTTTTTTCATGGTTATCCCTCCTTAACTATAACTATTGCTTTTTTGCCTATTGCGCTAACCGTTCCGTTCATTGGTGAATGTATCGCAACACCAAGTCCGTCCGCCGCATTGGCTATAAGCTGATTTTTCTTTACTTTATCGCCTACCTTAACACAGGGTACTGAAGGTGTACCTATATGTTGGGAAAGCGGAATTGTTAATTTTTTAGCTTCAACCACCATATTCGACATTGGTGCCGTGTGGTTGTATTTTCCGAGTCCAAGACGAGCTACAAGTCGGCTCATGGGAACCTGACGAAGCGGTCTATTAGGCTCAATTTCATATTCCTTCTTAACCTCTGTTGGTTTTATTCCATTAGCACGCAATGTATCCTTGCATGAAGCGAGAAGATTTCTCGGGGATAAATTCTGCACACACGAATAAAGTTCACAAAGACCACAAGAAGAACAGTAAAGCGCATCAAAATACGGCTTTGCATCGTTTGTAATTCCGTTTGATGCAACCCTCATAAGTTCAGAGGGGTTAATCGGATGGCCGAGAAGGTTTCTCGGACAAAGTGAGGTGCAGTAGCTACACTGACAACAAGCCGCCATCGCCCTCTTCATATCTATAAAGATTTTGCTTTCTTTCTTTTGTATCAGATAATGCTCACGAGGAAGCACAAGCACAGCATTTGTTGTTTTGGTTACAACATCATTAGGTGAGCCTAGCCTACCCATCATAGGACCGCCTATAAGATATGCTGCATTCTCTGTCTTAACACCGCCTGCAAACTTTAATAGGTCGCCGATTTTCATTCCAATGGGTGCCAAAAGGGTTACGGGGTTTTCTACCTCACCTGTTAGTGTTACATACTTATGTGTAACCGGCTTTTTACCGAGCGCGCGGCTCACATTATAAACCGTTTCAACATTTATTACTGTAACACCAACCGATAACGGAATTGCACCTGCAGGCACAATTCTTCCCGTTACCTCATAGGTAAGCACAACCTCATCGCCCATAGGATAAACATCGGGCAAACGGCAAATTTCTGTATTGTCAAAGGAGTCCACTATAGGCTCTATTGCCTCAATTGTCTTTTTATAAGACTTCTTTACGGCAATATAAACCTTTTTAGCTCCTATTGTTTTCGCGATTAGGTTAAGGGTGAAAATTATTTGTTCTGCCTTTCTCTCAAGCAACTGACGGTGCAATTTAAGTAAAGGCTCACACTCCGCGCAATTAAGAATAATAACATCTGCTTTTTCGCTTAACTTTGCATAGGTGGGGAATCCGGCGCCGCCGGCTCCAACAACTCCGCTATCACGGAGAACACCCTTCAAATATTCAAGATTCATTATATTATAACTCCGGTAAACCGATTCCGTTATCTATTATTCCAACGATAGCCGCATCAACAGGGGCATCATTCATATCGCAACCAATTCTTGCGGCACTGCCTGTGGCAATAAGCACAACCTCGCCTATACCTGCGCCAACGTTATCAATTGCAACGATTTTCTCCTCGGGATTTCCGAGCTTTTCGATTGGCTCAACAACCATAAATTTGGAGCCTATCAACTTTTCGTTCTTACGGGTGGAAACAATAGTTCCTACTACTTTTCCGACAATCATGTCTTCACCTGTTTCTTTTTTGTTTTTTGCCTTTCGGCAGGGAGAGAGTTTTACCTCTCTCCCGAAAGTCTCCTAAAGACTTAAAATTACTTCAAGCTGGGAAGTATTTTCTCAACGTCGCCGTGAGGTCTTGGGATTACGTGTGTAGCGATTACTTCGCCAAGGCTACCAGCGGATGAAGAACCTGCTTCAACAGCTGCCTTAACTGCGCCAACATCACCGCGTACCATAACAGATACGAGTCCTGAACCGATTTTCTCGGTGCCGATGAGTTCTACGTTTGCGGCTTTAACCATTGCATCTGCTGCTTCGATTGCTGCAACAAGACCTCTAGTTTCTACCATACCTAATGCTTCGAGTGCCATTTGTATATCCTCCTTAAATAATTTACAAAATAATTACTTCAAACTAGGAAGTATTTTTTCAACATCGCCATGGGGTCTTGGGATTACGTGTGTTGCGATTACTTCGCCAAGGCTTCCAGCAGATGCTGAACCTGCTTCAACTGCAGCCTTAACTGCGCCAACATCACCACGTACCATAACAGATACGAGTCCTGAACCGATTTTCTCGGTGCCGATGAGCTCTACATTTGCGGCTTTAACCATTGCATCAGCTGCTTCAATAGCTGCAACAAGACCTCTGGTTTCTACCATTCCTAATGCTTCGAGTGCCATTTTCCTAACCTCCTTTTTTGGTGCCTCAACCTTTACTTCAGGTGCGGCGGTTTTAGGTGTTGTAGTTTTAGTAGTTGTTGTTGTTTTTGTTGTTTTTTTAGCAGTTGAACTGCCGGTAGATTTTTTAGTTGTTGCCATATCTATTACCTACCTTTATTTGCTTTTATTTAGGCGCGATGCGCTTAAATTAACTAATCTTTCAACCTCAGAATGAGGACTTGCAATCACGGCGTATGCGCTGGGAGTTTTTATCGCACCCGCAACCGCATTTTCTACCGCCGCCGTTACCGCCGAGATATTACCCTCAACTATAACAGTACAAAGTCTGCCACCAAGTTTTCTCTCCCAGGTAACAAACTCAACATCGGCAGATTTACACATAATATCAAGGCAATCTACCGCGGCAGTTACTCCCACAACTTCTATGAGTCCTAAAGATTTCATTGGTCTCCCGCCTTAAAACTTAGGAAGTATTTTTTCAACATCCGCATGGGGTCTTGGGATTACGTGAACAGCAACGAGTTCGCCAAGTCTGCTTGCAGAATCAGAACCTGCTTCAACTGCAGCCTTAACTGCGCCAACGTCGCCACGTACCATAACAGATACGAGTCCCGAACCGATTTTTTCTGTTCCGATGAGTGTTACCTCAGCTGCTTTTACCATTGCATCTGCAGCTTCGATTGCTGCGGTTAAACCGCGGGTTTCTACCATACCAAGAGCTTCTTTAGACATAATATTTTCCTCCGAAATAATTTTTTAATTTTTATCAAAAGCGTTAAGCTTTAACATTGCTTCTGTATCTTCTTCCGTTCTTGTGATTACGTGAGAGCTAACTATTCCTGTTACCCTCTCAGCTGCGGCTTTTGCCGCCTCCATAGCAGCTTCAACAGCAACAACCGAGCCGCGAAACTTAACTGCCACAATGAGCGGAACTTCTAATTCATCAGCATTTCCGGGTTTGTTTTTATCAAAATGCTCAACCGTTACATCAGCGGCCTTGCATCCTGCGTCACAAGCAACGAATGCTGCAACCAAACCGAAAACCTCAAGTATACCTGTGGCCTTACCCATATTACTTCTCCTTATTTGTTAACGATAGCTATCTTCAAGCCTTCCATCTTAAGATTGGTAACAAGAGCTTCGTTAATTTCCTCTAGGGGATACTTATGTGTAATAAGCTTGCCAAGCGGTAAACCTATTCCCTTTGCACGCTTTAAGAAATCAAAGGTTGTTGCATAATCGCGAAGGGTGTAAACCCAAGAACCAACTGTTGTGATTTCTTTAGAGCAGATATCAAAGTGAGGATTGATGGTAGCATCTCCACCGTTGATGAAGAAGCCGAGCTCACAAAGTCCGCCGCCGTTGCGAATGAACTTATAGATATTGCTATGAGCAATAGGTGAGCCGGTGCATTGGAATGCAAAGTCAGCAAGATAGCCACCGAATGCATCTTCAACTGCACCTGCAAGAGCCTCGATACCTTTATGATTCTTAAAGTTAACAGTGTTTGTTGCGCCCATAAGTTTTGCAAACTCAAGACGTTTCTCCTCACCGTCAACCGCAACAATGTTTTCGATACCCATTGTGCGAAGAATTGCGATACAAATAAGACCGATAGGTCCGCAACCCTGAACAACAACGCGACTGTTGAATCTTAAGATGCCTGTTGTTTTAGCACGCTCAACTGCGTGAATTAAAACTGCGCAAGGCTCGATAAGAATTCTCGAATCAAGGTCAAGGTCACTAACATTAAATACGGTAGAACCGCCCCTTACAACTATGTAATCACTGAACCAACCGTTAAAATGAGTGTCATCATCGGGAAGAAGACCGTAAACATCGGCGCCTCCCACGTTTTGTTTGTTAAGGTCAAACATTGTGATATCAGGATTATCCTTGAATATCATACAGGTAACAACCTTATCTCCTATGTTAAGAGGTTTGCCTGCGCTATCCTTCTTAACATTCTTACCCATCTTAACTATCTCGCCTGTTCCCTCGTGACCGAGTGCAACAGGAATAAGACCGAATGGGTCACGTTTGAATTCGTGAGCATCAGTTCCGCAAACGCCACAGCCTTCAACCTTAACAAGAATATCATCGTCACCGAGTTCGGGGATGGGATACTCTTTAAGTTCGAACTTCTCAAGGCCTGTGAGCATTGCAACACGAGCTTTAGCAGGAACACTCTTTGCCGATGCCGCAGGGGCACTTGCAGGAGCACCATTCATACTGTCAAGCACCTGACGAACTATTTGCTCAATATTGGAAGAATTTATATCCATTATTACTTTCCTTTCTCGAAAATTTGCTTTGCGTAGGCGGCAAGGGCAGTATCCTGCTCCTCGCTTCCGCCACTCACACCAACACCGCCGATAATCTCACCGGCATCATTGGTAAGCGGCTCTCCGCCTCCAAATATCACAATGCGGTTATTATTAGTAAACTGTATTCCGTAAAGCGAACCACCGGGTTGCGCTAATGGTTTAAGCGTACTTGTGGACATCTTTAAGGACACCACAGTATACGCCTTGTTTACCGCCACATCGTAACTAGCTATATACGAATCGTCCATGCATTCCACCAGAACCGGATGGGCGGCTCTGTTGGAAACTGCAACGACCGCTTTCACACCCATTTCCTTTGCCTTTGCTTTAACCTTTTCGGCTAAATCGAGGGCTTCATTAAGTGTGATATCCTGTGGTTTTTTCAGTTGCGAAACAATATTCTCAACAACCGAATGCAAGGTTTTTTCATCCATAATTTATTTTTCCTTATTTACCGAGCTGTTCCATAACACGACGGGTGATTTCAGAAACTATATCAGCATCGCCACCTGAGCAATGACCTGAGCAGTTACCACCGCAACCGTGACAGCTGGGTTGACCGTTCTTAGCGTTCGGGCAAAGGTCTGCAGGATGCTTACCTGTCATACCGAACTGACGGCGAATTTCATAAAGGCGCTTAACCTGAGCATCGTTTAACTCCTTAGGACCGCCTAACTGCTTAGATATGTAAAGGAGCTTTGCATAGAATTCAACCGACTCCATCTTGTGATAAGCAGCAAGAAGGTTATCCGAGAAGGTAAGTGCGCCATGGTTTTCGAGAAGAACAGCATCAAATGACTGTAAGTATTTAGCAACTGCGTTAGGAATTTCTTCGGTTGAAGGTGTGCCGTACTCAGCAATCGGAACGCATCCGAGAGCGATAACAGCCTCAGGCATAATGGGCTGTGTTAGCGGGATACCTGCAATAGCGAAGCCTGTTGCATACATTGGGTGAGCGTGAACTACTGCGTTAACATCAGGACGCTCCTTGTATACACGCATATGCATTTTGATTTCGGAAGAGGGTTTGAAGCCTTTGTTAGCTTGAAGAACCTTTCCATCCTTGTCTACCTTACAAATGAATTCAGGAGTCATAAAGCCCTTACTAACACCTGTAGGTGTGCAGAGAAATTCGTTGTCGTTAAGCTTTACGGAGATATTACCGTCGTTAGCAGCAACCATTCCCTTGTCGTAGATTCGCTTACCAATGTCGCAAATCTGCTTTTTAATCTCATACTCGTTTACCATAAAAATTACTCCTTATAAGTATTTTATTTTATTTTTTCATTTCTTTCTTTCATAATACCACACAAAAACGGTAAAGTCAACGAAAAAAAGAAGGGTTTTTTGGTTTTTTGGCTTATTTTTTTGGTTTTGTGTTGTTTTCGAGGTATTTTAGTATTTCTTCTGTACCTTCTTTTGTTTTTGAGTCCACAAAGAACACTGTTTTACATCCGGATAACCTTAGCCACCTTTCCGCTCTTTCGGGATTGCCTTTATTTTTCTTTGTAACAACGCCGATTACATCACGGTTTACCATACAGGTAATATTTGGTGGGAAGAGTGAATATTCATCATCCGCCGCTATGAGCAAAGCCACAACATCAGCCTCGTAGGCATACAGGCAAAGGGCCGCACCCAAATCGTGATTTTCGGCATATTCGCCCGGTGTATCAATTAAAAAATCTTCATAGTCTATATACTGTGTTTTCTTGTACTCAACCTGTTCGCCTTTAAGAGCTTGAGTAAGTGTTGTTTTACCCGCTCCGCTTCTTCCCATAAGTATAAGCTTTTTCATTATGTCTTGGTCAACTCGCAAACCGCAAAGCCAAGTCTATCTTTTGCATATTCGGTTATTGCCGCAAGTGATTCCTCAACCTCAGATACAGTGCCTGTTAAAATCACCGTACCGCTAAAGCGGTCAACAAAGCCGAGTGTTGCACCTGATGCCTTGATTGCTATATCCGCCGCAATTATTGCAGTTTCACTTGGGCTTACGGTTAAGATACCGATTGCACCCTTATGCTCTTGCGCCGGGTCAAGACCTAACTTCTTATAGAGAATTTCATCGGGATTAGCTATTATATGAGCAAGTGTTATTTGTTTACCCGGAACTAATTCCTGAATAATTCTCGTTTTGTTATCGGAAGAAAGAATTTTTTCTAAATCCATATCTAACCTCCTATATGGGCTTTAAGTCCGTAACTTTCAGCCACCCTTATTAAAGATTGCATCTTTTCATTGGTGGGTGATTTTAAATCTCCCATAAGATACTCTCTACCGAGTCCGTCATACTTATCTCTTCCCATATTGTGATAAGGTAGCAAATGAATTTCATCCACATTCGGAAGACCTGCCGCAAAGGCGGCTATATCCGCTATCTCACTTTCAGTATCGTTAAAGGTAGGTATTACCGGAACTCTTATTATAAGCTTGTTTGCTCGCTCGGCTATAAGCCTTGCATTTTCGAGAATTCTCTCGTTTGGTTGCCCTGTGAACTCCTTGTGCTTTTCACTGTTTATATGTTTTACATCCATAAGCACAGTATCAAGGACGGGCAAAAATCTTTCTATTACTTCGAAGGGCGCTATCGCGGTGGTTTCAATCGCGGTGTTAACTCCGTTCTGCTTACAAGCGGTAAGCAGGTCAACCGCAAAATCGGGTTGAAGCAACGACTCGCCACCCGAAAGGGTTACCCCACCGCCTGAGCGACGGTAGTAGGGTCTATCCCTTAACACCTCGGGAAGAATTTCGCCAACCGTAACATCTCTTCCGATGGTTTTCCATTTCCCCGCTTGCATCATTTGCTCAATCTCAAAGGATTGAGATTCAGGATTACAACACCAGCGGCACCTTAATGCACAGCCCTTTAAAAAGACTATCGTGCGGATGCCCGGTCCATCATGGGTGGAAAAGCGCTGAATATCAAAAATTCTGCCCTTCGTTTCCAAAATATTGCTTGCCATTAGAAGCCTCCCTGCTCGGTACGGTTGATTATATCATCCTGTAATGAACGTGAGAGTGTTGTGAAGAGGGCGCTATATCCCGCAACACGAACAACGAGGGACTTATATTTTTCAGGGTTCTTTTGAGCATCGCGAAGAGTTTCGCGGCTTACAACGTTAAACTGCATATGGCTTCCCTTTTGGTCGAAGTAACCTCTAACCAAAGCAACGAAGCTCTCAAGACCGCTTGCTCCCGCAAGTGCGCTCGGATGAAACTTCATATTAAATAGTGTTCCGTTGGAAGCTATATAGTGGTCAAGCTTTGATACCGAGTTAGCCGCTGCAGTCGGACCCTTTATATCTCTACCTGCCGATGGTGAAACACCGTCAGCCACAGGTGTGTAAGCAAGTCTTCCGTCAGGTGTAGCACCTGTTTGTGCGCCAAGCGGAACGTTTGCCGATACAGGATAAAGACCTGCATGGAAAATACCACCACGTGGGTTTTTAAAAGCTTCAAGAGGTCTTGTATATGTATAAGCAACATCTCTTGCGAAGGCATCCAATTCAGGAATATCGTTACCGAACTTCGGCAAAGCATTGATTGCATCGTATATCTCGCCAAATCTTGCCTTTTGCTCATCACTGCATTTATTTTCACTAACTGCAATCAAAATTGCGGTTACATCTTCAGCGGTAAGCTTTTCGCCATTTTCAAGAAGCTTGTTAGCAACAGTTCTTGTTAGCTTTTCAGCAGTTGCGGCATCAAGGTCCTTACCGTAGTTATTATCAAGACACTCTTTAAGTTCAGCTAATGTGCAGAACTTCTTATCAAACACAAGTGTTTTAACCGCCATAAGAGCATCGGCCATATTTGCAATACCAAAGCCTTGAGGACCTGTGAAGTTATAAATCGCGCCGCCCTCTTGCAAGCTCTTTCCTCTACCTATACAGTCTTCAACCATTGAAGATTGGAAAGGAAGTGGGCAGAGTGTTGCGTGAGCAATATCTATTGCGTTATCGGCATTAACCATCAGTCTTATGAAGTAGTTCATTTGAGTTTTATATGCATCATAGAACTCTTCGAAGGTCTTCATATCGGCAACATTGCCTGTTTTAGGACCTACCTGAACACCTTTATCCACACCGTTTGAGAATACCATCTCAAGTGGGCGACACATATTGAAGAATGCGGCATCATGCCAACCGTCAGTCTTACCCGACTTTTGCGGCTCAACGCAACCAATTATATTGTAATCTCTCGCATCTTGTATTGTTAACCCTCTACTCATAAGAGATGGGATTATTACTTCATCATTGTAGTATGCAGGTAAACCGATACCCGTTCTTGTTATTTCAGCCGCGCGGAGCATAAACTCATGCGGTGTTCCGTTCCAAACTCTAACCGAGAATGAAGGTTGAGGAAGAAGTGTATGCATTGTTGCGTTCATACACATAAACGACATATCGTTTGTTGCATCCTTGCCATGAATATCCTGACCACCAACTATAAGGTTTTGGAACATACTGTATCCCGCAAACCCTTCAGCCGATGCAGCATCGCGAACCTTATTTAGGTCATTAAGTTTAATCCACACACAGTCAACGAGTTCCTGAGCTGCCTCACGGGTAATTTTTCCTGCTTTAAAATCAGCTTCGAAGTAAGGATTCATATATTGGTCAAATCTACCGGGAGAAATCGAGTGTCCACTTGATTCAATCTGCAACAACATCTGAACAAACCAGAAACTCTGACAAGCCTCATAAAAAGACGTTGCACCGTAACGCGGAACTCTTTCGCAGTTTTCAGCAATCTTTAAAAGTTCTTGCTTTCTTGCTTCGTTGCTTTCGGTTGCCGCCATTTGCTTTGCAAGTGTTGCATATCTCTCAGCATAATTTATAACAGCCTCGCTACTTATAAGCACCGCTTCAAGAAAACTGTTTCTTGAAGCATAGTCACTATCAGCAACGCAAAGTTTCTTCTTTGCCGCCTTAACCTCTTCGATTATTCCCTTAAAGCCGCTCTTTAAAATCTTACCGTAATCAACAGTCACGTGACCTATTCCATTATAGAAATAGTTGCCAACGGTAAATATATTATGCTCAATAGCAGCAAGTGCTTCGGGAGCCATATATGAGGTTGCAAGTTCACTTGTGGTTTTACCCTTCCAATAAGGATAAACCTCGCTTAATGTCTTCTTTGTTTCTTCCGATATGTAGAACGGGTCGGCACTTCTTGTTGCAACCGTATCGAACTCATCCAGTAGCCATTGATACGAATATTCGGGGAAAACGTGGCAACCACGCGGATTCTTTGATGTGCTACCTACAATAAGCTCTAATGGACGAATTGTAATCGGTAACTTTTCAAGAATATTGGCGAAAGCCTTAGCCCTTCGAATCGCAATAGGCTGGCCTTCGGTTTGCTTATAGGACTCGGTTAAGAGCACAGCACGGTCTGCCGATATTTCAGGTTTCCCTTCAAATAATAAATCTATAAGCGCAGGTATCCTCGGGCTTCTTTCTATATTTTCGGTAAAAGTATATGCCATAGTCATACTACCTCCCTTAGTAATTACAATTATCTAAACCTATTCTACAACAAAACAACACCAATGTCAACAGAAAAACCAACAAAATAAAGAAAAAATCACAGAAAACCAAAGAAATTTATGAGCAAAACAAAAATTCTCGGTATTACTACCGAGAATTTCTTTGTTTTAACCTTATTTTACCGTTACAGTGCCATCTTTATTATATATTATTCGTTCTCCACTTGCGTTTTATATAATGTATATATGATATTATATATTAAATTAAAACATAGAATAAAATTCCAACTAACTGCAAGATACTACCTATAACAACAAAGATATGAAATACCGAATGCATATATCGGTGATTTCCCTTTGCTGCAACCGCATAAAGAATTGCACCAAAGCTATATGCAATACCACCTGCAAGAAGCCACAAAAATGCCTTCATTCCCATAGCGGTTATTGCCGCCTTGCCCGTAAGCACAATACACCACCCTTGCGCAAGATAGCAAATTACCGAAAAAACATTATATTTTTTAAGGTCGATAGCATTCAGCGTTATACCGAGTGCCGATACCCCCCACACTACTCCGAACACAACCCAACCAAGTGCTGTATTATATTCCCTTAACGATACAAGTGCTATTGGTGTATATGTTCCCGAAATTAAAATAAATATCGTGCAGTGGTCAATAATCTGCATAACCTTTTTTGCCATAGGCGGTTTAAGGCCATGATACACACTCGAAGAGGTGTAAAGAATTATCATCGAAAAACCATAAATAAATGCGCTCACAATTTGATATGCATCAAAATTGATAAACGCTTTGATAACACATAAAGTTAATGCAATAACTCCAAAGCCTCCGCCTACTATATGCGAAACCATATTAAATATTTCTTCACCACGTGTATAATCAGGCAAGAGCCTGTCCCTTAATTTTGTTCTTTTCATGCTATTTCCTTTTCACTTTACTTTTAAAGCCATTATACTACAAATAAAATAAAAAATAAATAATATTATGTAAATTAATTTTTAAAAACACATTTAACAAATTTCTCGAAAATTTATGGCTTTTTAACAAACTTTAAGTAAAAAAATCTACATATTTTTTTGTCGAAAAAAGTAAAATTGCTTTACATAATTTTTTTATTCATTTTACGCTTTTTGCACCTGTTTTTCCACTTTTTAACCGAGTTTTCCACCGAAAAAAATTGAATTTAGCCTATAAAATGCCATTTCACGCTCAAAATTGTTAATAACTTTGTGAATTAGTGGAAAAAATTTTTCGGTTAAATTAGTTTACATAACAACATTTTTTGCATTGTTTATCCTTTGTTACAACTTTGTAACAAAGTGGTTTACATAAGTATATAGAGAAGAGCAAAAAGTAACCTCTTATCACAATTTTCACTCATAAGCAAAAGCAACAAACCAAGTATTATAGGCATATCTGAATCGCCCTTGAAAATTTCAAGAAAAGGCAATTTAATTGGTGAATTTTGTTGTTGCATTTTTATGCGAGAATATTCATTATTTGTGGTTGTTTGTTTTTCTTCTTGCACAGTTGATTTATTGCTTTTTACATTCGTTTGCACAAATGCGGGTGTTGGAGGCATTTTGTGTGGGGTAGATTTAACTTCGGCACGGCTATTTATTTCCCTCATTCGCCTTATTGCCGCTTCGCTCTGCCGCATAAATTCTTCCTTTGACATATTCTCCACTTCTACCCCCACCTTTAATTTTATAATTTAAAAAGACCGCTTTCTTTTATTAGAGGAAAAAGTTCAATAAGTTTTAATATTTTTATTGCAGTATCAACCTTTTCTCTCCTCGGTTCACTTAAATGAGGTTTAAGCGCTGTAAGAAGTTTTGCACTCGCATCACCCTCACTGTTTTTAAGGCGTGACATTATGCTCATCATCGTTTGCATTTCATTAACACCAAGTCCGAGGTTTACATTCTCTTCTTCCTTTTTTTCTTCTGTGCCAAGCAAACTTTCCGCCATTTGCTTTACCCTATTCATACTCTCAGGGTCATTTAATATTTCGGCTAATTTCTCTCCTAAATCTTCCATTATTTACCTCCGCCCATAAAATTCCCTAACATATCGGTGATTTTCGGGTTCTTAAGAAGATTTTTTATTGCTTCCTTATCGTTTAACATGCGTTTTAGTTTTTCCTTATCATCCTCACTCAAGGAATTTATAATCGCATTTGCATCCTTTTTTTCGGCAGCGCGGGAAAGAGCCTCCATATTAATTTTACCGTTTGAGTTTTGCTCGATTTCCCTTAGAATTTTATTCTTATCAAAATTATCCATTGATTTCTACCCCACAATTATATATAATTATCGTAATCTCTATTTATTATTATGCAGTTTTTGTAAAAAAAAGAAGAGTGTTTTAATGCGTATTTTAGTAATATCAGATTCCCACAGAAATTATAAAACGGTTGAAAAGATAATAGAAACACAAAAAAGCGCCGAACAGGTTTTCTTCCTCGGCGATGTTGTTGGTGATATAGAAGATTTACAGTTTCTCTATCCCGATAAAAGTTTTCATATCGTTAGCGGCAACTGTGATTTCGGCTCACTTTATAAATGTGAGGATACCGCCTTTGCGGGAGATAAAAAAATCTTTTTTGCCCACGGGCACACCCTTGGCGTTAAATTCAGTAAACGCCCGTTAATTGAAAAAGCAAAACAACTCGGTTGTGATATTGCGCTTTACGGTCATACACACTGTCCTGATATATTATATGAAGATGGTATTTTTGTTGTTAATCCCGGCTCGTGTTCCTCACCACGAAATTACAGTAAGCCTACCTATGCGGTAATAGATATTGAAAAAAACGGAATAAAACCTATAATAATTGAAATATAAAAAAATCTCAGGTCTTTTGACCTGAGATTTTCTGTTTATTTTATTAATTCAATATCAAATTCTGCAAGGTTTTTAGCTTTATATGTAGCGTTTGTGTTCACAACCGAATCGCCAACTCCGAGTACATCCATACCGCCTGCAAGAGCTGCCTCAACACCTGCTTCGGCATCCTCAACAACCATACAGTCGGATGGGTCGATACCGAGAAGTTTTGCCGCAAGTAAAAATACTTCGGGGTCTGGTTTGCTATTCTTGATTTGGTTTCCATCGGCAACCGCATCAAAATAATTTTCAAGCCCTATTCCTGCAAGAATGGTGGGGGTGTTTTTACTTGAAGAGCCGATAGCGAGTTTAACACCGTTTTCACGAAGATAAGAGCAAAATTCCATAACTCCGGGAAGTGTATCGGCGGGGGTTAAAGATTTGATATATTCTCTATAATAGTTATTCTTTCTCTCCGCCATTTCAAGTTTTTCTTCTTGCGTGTAGGTCTTTTCAGCCTTTTCAAGAAGAACTTCAAGACTTTCCATTCGGCTAACGCCTCGCTGTCTTCTGTTTATTTCCCTATCGAAATAAATACCCTCTTCATCTGCAAGTTTCTTCCAACCTTTGTAGTGGCACTCATCGGTGGTAACAATAACACCATCTAAATCAAAAATAATTGCCTTATATTTCAACTTGCACACCCTCTTTTCCTACGTTATATACCTTATCAAAAATTCTAATCGGCTCGGCTTCCCCGTCAAGTGTGAAGGTAGCCTTTGAGTCCTTAATAGCAACGGTTAAAATCTTCTCACGGTATAGAATTTTGAAGGAATAACCTTTCCATTGTTTCGGAAGTGAAGGCTTGAAGGAAAGAATTTCATCATCACTTCTCATTCCGCCGAAGCCATAAACAATATTCATCCAAGCGGCTGCCGCCGATGTGATATGAAGTCCCTGATGTGTGTTTCTATTATAATCATCAAGGTCAATTCTACTTGCATATTTTGCATATTCATAGGCCTGTTCAAAGTTGCCTATTTCATTTGCCATAATAGAGTGAATTGATGGCGAAAGTGAACTTTCGTGGAAGCAACGCGCCTCATAGAAATCATAGTTCGCCTTCTTTTGCTCCATTGTGAAATCATTTGAGAAGAAGAAAAGCATAAGAACTACATCGGGCTGCTTTAACATATTCACTCTGAAAATACTATCATAAGCCCAATACTTATAAATCGGAACTCTATCGGGAGAAATAGTATTAACATCGATATGAGGAAGGTCGAAATATCCATCGTGTTGTTCGAAAAGTTTTGTTTCCTCATCATAGGGAATACGCATTTTATCCGCTTTATACTTCCAATCTTCAAGCTCGCCGTTCTCGATTTCGGGGATAAGCTCGGGACACTCCTTCTTCATTTCCTCGATAACATCTAATGTATAGAGGAACATCTTTTTAACCATATAGTTAGTATAAGCATTATTGTTAACCATCATATGGAATTCATCGGGACCCATAACACCATAAAGACCGAAATCTCCGTTCTTGGGGCTAAAGCCACCACGCGATGCAAAATATCTTGAGGTTTCAACAAGAAGTCTTGCGCCGTAGTTATAAAGGAAGTCTTTATCCTTTAGATTTGTAACATAGTGCCAAACTGCATAAGCAATAGCTGCAGTTACGTGAATTTCAAGGTTTCCGTGTTGCCAAACGCCGCAACTCTCGGTACCGTCAATAGTAACCATTGGATAGCAAGCACCCTTTGTATCTTGCTCCTTTGCACGTTCAAGCGCTTGTGCTAAGGTATTATAACGGTACATAATGAGGTTTTTTGCCGCCTGCGGATTATTGAACATATAGAAAGGTAAGCAGTAGGTTTCGCTATCCCAGAAGGTCCAACCGGAATATTTTTCGCCCGTAAGACCCTTTGCTCCAACATTGAGTGAGCCATCCTCACCGTGATAGGTTTGATGGAGGTTGAAAATACAGAAACGAACACCCTGCTGATTTTCTTCATCGCCCTCTATCACGATATCAAGTTTGTTCCACACATCTGCCCAGAAACCTACGTGCGCATTTTTATATGTATCATAATCGGTGCCTAGAAGTTCTTTTGCCTTAATCTTCGAATCGGCAATGAATTTATCATCGGCAATAGAGGTATCCTTTTCGGCAATGTTTATACTGATTCGCTCAAAGGTCTTTTGCTCATTTTCTGCAAGTGTTACAGTATATTCAGCAAGGCACTTTTTCTCTTCAGCAAAATACCTATCAGCCTTAATGTTTGTGCCAAACTCACAGTAAACACGCTGACCGCTCGACTGTGTTTTACACATAATAACGCCGTTTTCGTTATAAATTTCATTCCAGAAATTGCGGTTTTCCTCTTCGTGAATTGGGGTAAAATCAGAACCTGCTATTATCTTGATATCGCCCTTAAAGCCTAAAGATTTTACGGTTATTTTTTGAGCTGCAACGCATCTCTCGGTCATAGATATGAAACGCTCGAAATTAAATTCAATATTCTTCCAAACGAATTTACGGGTAACGATACCCTTTTTCATATCGAGTTCACGGTAAAACTCGGTTACCTCACATTTTGCAAGGTCAAGCTCCTCGCCCTCAACAAAAATTCTTGTATAAATCCAGTTGTGCGCATTTATCATAAAACAACAACGCTCGGAAAGACCTTTAAAATGTTCAAAATATGTAATAGGTTTATCTTCCCAAACACCGTTGAAATAGTTTCCTTTTAAACTATCTCCCGAATAAACCTCATCGAAAAAGCCTCTTGTTCCCATATACTCGTTACCGAGCGAGAATATGCTTTCCGAAACCCTTGAGTATTTACCCTCGAAACCTGTTTCGGTTATTTTCCATGGGTCTACACCGAAATATTTTACCGCTTCTTTTGCCATTTTTGTACCTCTAATCTATAAATTTTTTTAGTAATTTTTATAAATTACTCCATTTTTTTAATTTCATAACCTCCCGATATAATCAAAAAATATATTGGGAGGTTATTAAAATGAATTCTTTAGATACTAAATTATTGTTTTTATCTTTTCTTGACAGTTATCAAAATAACTATATATACGGCGAAACTCTTTCGCCTATTTTTAAGTTTTTAGCCGTAAAAGGCGCTTTTGCCATAACTGCCGAAAAGTTAACACCCGAACTTAAAAAAGATTTTCTTAAAAATTTTCGTTATTAAAACTCTTCCTCTTTTTCGGGTTGAGCTGTTTCCTCTTCAACAACTTCATCCTCGAAAACAAAGCCTTGTTCCAAAGCGCCTTCTTCAGAAATCGCATCGAAATAGGATATTTCCTCTTTCCTTGCCTTCACGCTGCCAACAATAACGAGAACAATCAAAGCAATAATAACTATTACGATTAATACTAGTGCTATTACAACCGTTTTTGCCGTTGGCTCAAGACTCGCGAAACGTTCAAAGAAGTTTCTTTTAGATGCCTCTGGCTCGGGCTCAGTAACCTGTTCGGTAATTGTTTGCTCTGCAAATTTAAGAGCAGGTTCACGTTGTAAAATGTTCATTTCTGAATCATATCTGTAATATCCACTCTCACCGTTAAGATAACAGGTTAAATAGTAGAAGTTTGAAAGCAACGGGTCTGAGGGTATTAGTCCGTTCACGTAAACCGTATTAACCTTAACGCTGGCGAAAGAAGTATCGGCAGGTGCACCCTTCGAATCATCAAAATCTTCTACAATAACTATATTTTCTCCGATAGTTAAAGTTTGTACTTCTTTAAAGGAATTATCTTCTGAATTGAACACACACGAAATAACCGCTTTTGCATCCTTTTCCTTAAGATAATAAAGTGTATATTTTTCGTTAGGGTCTTCGGCTATAGCAACTTTTTCCTGATTGTATGTTCCCTGCGCAATGCTAAAGTTTGTAGGAATTTCAACATCCTTAATTTCGGTTAAAACCTCATAGGTTGCACCGTTTATTAAAACAGTTCTTCGTGCAAGAGCCTCCTCCGCTTGTTTAGATGCGGTATCCTCTTTTGATGAAGTAGTCTCCTGTTTAGAGGAACTTGCCACACTGCTTGTAGATGTTTGTGAAGAACTTGATGCTTCTTGCTTTTTCTCTTCTCTTGTTATTACAATGGTATATTTCTTCTGGTTTCCGTTCGGTGCAGTAACAACAACTGTTCTCGTGTTTTTACCAACCTTCATCTCGGAACTACCCTCTACACTTACCTTTGCATCACTATCCTCTGTGCGAGTGTATGCCTTGCAAACCGTAACGTTATAGGGAATAGTAGCAGTGTAAGAAGTTATTTCGGGTGAAAAGGCAGGCTTTATCTCGCCGCCGTCAATTCTAAGAGATTTGAGGTTAGCGTTATTTGATTTGGTTTCATCCTTAACAGTAACGCTAGCCGAAGAACCCGAAATTGCCTCTTCGCTTCCTTCCAAACCTACATACTGGCAGTTGCTTACGGTAATAGGTGAAGAACCTGATTTAATTGCTGTAAAATTCAAAACAAAGGATGTTTTTTTAAGACCTGTAACTCCGCTTGCAACAGTAACAACACCTGCACCACCCGAAGCGGCAGTTCCGTTATCAAACTGTAGTACATCCGAGTTGTAATTTACATTAAATCCTGCAGAGTACATTTCAATACCTGCATCTACAGTTATTGTAACAACAAGATTTTGCTTTACAGTAACCTCTTTTGCGCTAAGTGCAATAGTAGTAGTTGCCGCAGCACTTACGGGAACTGCTATAACACTTACCAACAATATTAAACTTAAAACTAAAGTTAAAAATCTTTTCATTTTTAGCCTCCTATTAATTTAACACCAAGTAGGTGCATCTGAATTGCCGCAAGGTCGGCAAGACTTATTTTTCCGTCTTTATTAATATCCGCAACAACCTGTGTTGCCTCATCTATCTTCTTTACTGATAATAAATGCATCTGTACGGCGGCAAGGTCAGCAAGACTGATTTTATCGTCCCCATTCACATCCCCGAGTTTTGTTTTTACTTCCTCGGCAAAATCTCCGTCCACCTCAACAGTAACCTTATACTCTCCTGTTGCAGTTGCATGGATAATATAGGTGTTTTTGTAACCTGTTTCAGAGGTTACAGATAAGGAAATAACATTTTCTCCTTTTTTGACAGCAAACTGCGTTTCTCCCGAGTATTTAGCGCCTTTCGGAAGTGTAACACCTATATTCGTATTTCCTAAAACATTCAACGTGTACTTGTAGGTAAACTTGTTAAAAGAAGGGGTAAGTCCGCTACCTGCATTAATATTAAGGAAATAGTAGTTATTCTGCTTTGAACTTGCCACAGGTTTTTGACAACTTTGCGTTGGCATTCCCTTGTAAACGGGTATCCTGAAAACAAGAGCTGCATTGGTGTTAAGCGTATAAATTTTTGCGCTTAATTTTGCGGCAGAATGTGAATCGTGAATTGCCTGTGCATATTGATGTGATATTCTATCTGGGTTATGCACGTTAAAATTTTTATAATAAAATGTATCCTGACCGGCCTTTATATATCCGTTAGCATAATATTCTGCACCGCCTACTATTGCGGCTTTTCTTGTATTCCAACCCTTTGCCTTTGCATAATTAAGTCCGTTAGTGATAACCTCTTTTTCTGTAGCGCCCGAAGCACTTATATTAAAGAAATTATAACAGTTTTCATAGCCCTCATAGGTTCCTGAAATTAGGCTTGTTGTACCTGCCGAACCCTGCTCTTGAATAATCATTGCGGCAAGGACATATGGACTAACGCCGCTTTTCTGTGCCGCCTCTAAAATATCATTTGCATAATTACCTTGGATTGAATTTTCGGTGTAGTTTTTTTCAAGAAAAGTGCCCTTTATGATGGTTTTTATTCCATCAAGCGTTTGTGTTTTTGAGTCATACCCCTGTTTTAAGAACATTATTATACTTGTTGAATCAAGAAAATTTCTCGGGTCCATATAATATTCTATCATCTCTCTTGAAGCACCGTACCATCCGCCGTTTGAAGAAATGTATTTTCCCGTGGTCCAATCATAACTTCCAACTCCCATGGTGCGATATGAAAGATATGAGCCATCAACCTGTTTTATATTGTTTTTGTTTTCAAGAGAAACTGCATCGGCAAAGGTCAAATCAACCTGGTCTGCCATAAATTTCCAGTTAGGATATTGTGCGTGCAACTTAGTCAACGCATCACGGTAACTTTCAGGGAATAATGCGAGTGTGCCTTCAAAACTTTCATCGGTTGAATAACGTTCAATTTTTATATATCTGCTTATAACGTAGCCTTTATATTCCTTTCCCGTAGCATCGGTATATATAACCTGATACCAAAGTTCTCCAACATTATTTTTCGTTTCGGATACATAGGTAACCTCTGAATTTGTTATTTCAGTTAAAATGTTAGTAGGGTCTGAAACTGTTGGCGCACTTCTCATGCGCACATGCTCTCCAACCACCTTATATATCGTTAAAACTTCTGCGGATGTCTTTAACTCTACATTGCTGCAAAATGAAACAATCATTATAAGCAACGCAAGAAGTAAACATCCTGTTTTTTTAATTCCTTTCATGCTTTCCCCTCTCTGTAAAAATTCAAATATGTATATATACATATACATATTCATACTAATTATATACACCCCATCTCGTTATGTCAACCAATTAACACATACAATTTTATTATTTTGATACTTATACAAAACGGATGGCTTTTATATAAAAGCCATCCGTTTTTACTTTAATTATTATGCTTTTTCAATTATTATAGCAATAACAGTTATATCATCCTCGTGAGCGCCGTTTCTCCTGCGCTGCGCACATCGGCACAGGTGTTCTGCGAGGCGCTGTGCCCTACCGCCCTCAAACTTTTCGAGTTCTTCTCTAATCCAGTCGGTGCCCTCACTTGCCGCACCGTCCGACATCATAATTACAATATCCCCCTCTTTCATTTTAAGTGACGCCTTATCAAAGCCTATGTTTCTGAGGATACCTGCAGGTAAAGAAGAACTTTCGGCTTTTCCTGTTCTGCCCGAACGCATAACAACGGTAGGGGCCGCTCCCGCCTTTAATAAATTAAGTTTACCTGTGTAAAGGTCTAAACAGGCAACATCTACCGTTGCAAGTGATTCATCTGTAGATTTAAAAAGCATAGATGAGTTAAGGATTTTAAGCGAACAGTCGTAACCGAAACCTGCCTTTAGAAGTCGTGACATAAGCCCCGATGCCATAGCTCCATCCACCGCCGCTCTTCCGCCTGTGCCCATGCCATCACTTAAAACTGAGATAAAGTTCCCTCTGCTATCGTAAAAGTATGAATATGCATCTCCGCACATTTTACTGTTCCCCGCATTTATTTGACTTACACCCACATCCACTTGATACTGTGCGTGTTCGGTAAAGGTTATAAAGTAATCTCCGCCCACTTCATTCACGCTCGGAACATCAAAATCTCTTTCGCATATTGCAGATACTATCTTCATCATTTGTAATTTATTTATGGCAGTTTCAGGCCTTTTGTTAATCTTTAATTCAAGTGTCATTCTGCCGAATTTATCTATTCTGCTACTACACTCATCAACCGAAATATCTATATTTTTAAGTGCCGCAGATGCCTTGAGCGCTGCCGAGTTATCGAAAATCTCATCCTTTTCAAAATCAATCGCCAAATCGGTAAGCATTGCCGAAATTCCGTCAAATTGGTCGGATATAACCGAGCGCACCTCTTCAATTCTACTCTCTGCCGAAGTTCGTGAAGCATATTCAGAATATCTTTTATACACCGCCGCGCTTACATTGCTTGTCCTTATACAACGATTTTTAAACTCCTCGGTAGTAAAGGTTTCAGGGGTTAACATTCCTCTCTTTACCGCCTTGGTCATCTCAAGAACTGCCGCAACAGTTTCGTTTTTCTTTGTATCCCAACAGTGTGTGCGTAACTTACAACCCGCACAGGCATCCTGTTCTATCCCATAAAGCACCTCGCTGAAATCGGGGGTGTTTATCTTGGAAAGTTCACTTGAGACCTTGTCCACCGTAGAGGAAACATCCTTTAGGGCATTTGAAGCAACCAAAAGACGCATTATAACAGATTTTTTAAGTCCTGTTGGCACGCTAACCTTAGGATACGAAGAGAAAATTTTTCCGATTTTAGCCCCTACACTAAGGGGTACCGCCATAAAAACACCCGAAGCAACAGTGCATTCAGTAAGGGTTGTTGCAAGGTTATAAAATTCTCCACCTACAATGAGGGAAAGAGCAAACGAGCCTATTGTAGCGGCTATCTGCACGTATTTCGAATACGAAGAAAATACTCCCGCCATCATTCCGCCAAAGGCATATCCTACACAAACGCAAGCCGAGCCTCCTGTTAAAACCGAAACAAAAGCGAGCGTTATTCCTCCAACCGAGCCCGAAAGCACTCCCCCAAACTTTGCGGCTAAAAGAAGCAGAATAATTCCTGTTATTTTGCCCAATGATATACCTATAATATTAACACCCTCAAGTGAACAAACAATTATTCCAAAGGTGAGAAAAACACAGGTAAGTTCTTCGCCTGTAAGCCCAGGGGAAGACTTGTCCATCGCCTTATATGCACGACATATAAAATATGCCCCAAAAGACGAAAGCACTGCCTCGGCTATGCGATGCATAACATTTGTGGGTACACCATCAAAGGTAACGGCAGATGTAAAAAACACACAAAGCATAGTTATAAGGCTTAAAAATACAGGATTTGTTACGATTTTCTTAAAACTTCCAAGTAGAAGTTTTATTGCAAGTATCGCAAAAAGCGAGGCAAGATATCTGAATGCACCACCCTCTATTACGGGGAAAAAGTACCCGAAAAATGCGCCTATTGCAACCGATGGCAAAAGGGATACAGGCACCCCTGCAACAAAGGATATACCAAAGGGTAAAAACGCCTCCATCACCACAGCTCTCGAGCAGATGAACCCAAGCACTCCCGATATTATGTGATATAAGAGCGCCGCCGCTAAATCTTTTTCGCCAAAGGCTTTTTCGAACCTTTCTTTTACAAGTTCTCTCAAAAAAATCACCGCCGATAAAACAAAATATTTGTGATTTTATTATACTAGTAAAAAGATGCAAATTTTGTAAAAGTGAGGAGTAGAAAAAAACAATGTTTTGTTTGAATAAATACTCTAAAACAGGGAAAAATAGTGAAAAAAGAGGTAGGTGTAGGGGAATTGAAAAAATTTCGTAATTTTTTGGCGGTTTTTATCTTAATTTGTATGCTTTTTACCGCAAGGGTTTCCTCTCTTTCTAAAATAGGTAGCCGTGGCGAAGAGGTGCGCACAATACAAAATTTTCTTAAAGAGAGTGGATATTATGGCGGCAGTATAGACGGAATATACGGCACCGCCACCAAGAATGCCGTTGAAAGATTCCAACGAGATAAAGGTCTTTCGGTAGACGGTATAGCGGGAGATAAAACACTATCGGCTATGGGAATTGCGAGTGACGGAACATTCGGCGGATATTCATCATCCGATTTTGAACTGTTAGCCCGAACAATATCAGCAGAGGCAAGAGGCGAGACCTATATGGGTCAGGTAGCGGTTGGAGCCGTTATTCTAAACCGCATAGAACACCCTTCCTTCCCCGATACTTTGGCAGGGGTTGTCTATCAAAAGGGAGCTTTCTCCTGCCTTGATGATGGACAGTTCTATGAGCCTATCGCCGACAGTGCATACAAAGCGGCGCGCGATGCTATAAACGGACTCGACCCATCAGGCGGCGCGATTTATTACTATAACCCCAAAACCGCAACAAATAAATGGATACGCTCCCGCCCTGTTATTGTAACAATCGGCAGACACGTATTTTGCGAATAGAAAAATGCTTGAGGTTTAACCTCAAGCATTTTATTTTTATTCCTTTATTAAAACCTTTTCAATTTTGCCTATTATCATATAGTGAAAATCTTTGTTTGGATACCATTTATCGATTGGTTCTTTATCCACGAAATTATTTTCATCAAGCCTTCCTACATATTGCTTTTTGCATATAATTGCAAGTTTAGCCTCATCAAAATAGGTAGTGCCGTTTTCGAAAACAGGCGTGAGTCCTGTAAGTTCGGTCTTGTTAACCTCTCTACCGCTCATACTTCCGCATACCTTGTGTATATCTTTTCTATCCCCATAGAAACTGAGTGTGAAATAATCACTTTTGTTTACAAACTCCATTGTGTAACGCTGTGGACGGATGGCTGCAACTACACTGTCACTCCCCCACATTTCGCCCATAAATCCCCAAGAAGCAGTCATCATATTATAACCACTCTCGTCTCCTGCGGCGATAAGCACCCATTCATTTGCAATTTTTTCTATAAGGTTATCTTTTATCTCTTTTGCACTAATTTCTTTAAACATATTATCCCTCCGAAGATATTTTAATACATTTTATAAAATAATACAATTACATATTCACAAAAATTTGTTAAATTTTTGTCGATTTAAGTATTGTGTTTTTGAAAGAATGTTGATATAATAGGTGTGTATGTGGTATGAAGATTTTCATACTAATAAATAACCGAAAGGAGTATATATATGAACTATTCACATGAAGTAGAAAATATGTGTCCTTTAGCAAAGGGTACATATCACGGTCCCGCTCCCATTCCGGAGGAGGGCAAATGGGTTCAGGTTAAGGAAGTTAAGGATGTATCCGGTCTTACACACGGTATCGGCTGGTGTGCACCTCAACAGGGTACCTGTAAACTCACTCTTAACGTTAAAGAAGGTATTATTGAAGAGGCATTGGTTGAGACTATCGGCTGCTCGGGTATGACCCACTCGGCTGCTATGGCTTCCGAAATCCTCGTTGGCAAAACAATTTTAGAGGCTCTCAACACCGACCTCGTTTGTGATGCTATCAACACCGCTATGCGTGAACTCTTCTTACAGATTGTTTACGGTAGAACTCAAACCGCTTTCTCGGAGGATGGTCTCCCAATTGGTGCAGGTCTTGAAGATTTAGGTAAGGGTCTTCGTTCACAGTGCGGAACAACCTATGCAACTCTTGCAAAGGGCCCCCGTTACCTCGAACTCGCTGAAGGATATATCACAAAGATTGCTGTTGATGATAACGATACCATTATTGGTTACAAGTTCGTTCATTTAGGCAAAATGATGGATATGATTAAAAAGGGTATGGACGCTAACGAGGCACTCGAAAAAGCTAGCGGACAGTACGGCCGCGTTGATGATGCTGCAAAGCTTATCGACCCCAGAGAAGAATAATTAAGGAGGAAATGAATTATGGCATTATTTGAAAGTTATGACAGAAGAATAGCTCAAATTAACGCTGAGCTTGCAAAACACGGCATTTCTTCCATTGAAGAGGCTAAAGAAATCTGCGATAAGGCAGGAGTTGATGCTTATAACATCGTTAAAGGCATTCAACCTATCTGCTTCGAGAACGCTGCTTGGGCTTATGTTGTAGGCTGCGCTATCGCAATTAAGGATGATGTTAAGAGCGCTGCTGAGGCTGCCGAGAAAATCGGTGTTGGTCTTCAGTCATTCTGTATCCCCGGTTCTGTTGCTGACGACCGTAAGGTTGGTCTTGGCCATGGTAACTTGGGCGCAATGCTCTTAAGAGAAGAAACCAAGTGCTTCGCATTCCTTGCAGGTCACGAATCATTTGCTGCTGCTGAAGGCGCTATCGGTCTTGCTCGTAGCGCTAACAAAGCTCGTAAAGAACCTCTCCGCGTTGTTCTTAACGGTCTTGGTAAAGATGCTGCAAAGATTATTTCAAGAATCAACGGCTTTACCTATGTTCAAACTAAGTTTGATTATTACACAGGTGAACTCGCAATAGTTGAAGAAACCGCTTACTCAAATGGCGAACGTGCTAAAGTTCGTTGCTACGGTGCAGACGATGTTCGCGAAGGCGTTGCTATCATGCACAAAGAGGGTGTTGATGTTTCTATTACAGGTAACTCAACCAACCCCACCCGCTTCCAGCACCCCGTTGCAGGTACCTATAAGAAGGAATGCATCGAACAGGGCAAGAAGTATTTCTCAGTAGCATCGGGCGGCGGTACAGGTCGTACACTCCACCCCGATAATATGGCTGCAGGTCCTGCTTCTTATGGTATGACCGACACAATGGGCCGTATGCACTCTGATGCTCAGTTCGCAGGTTCTTCTTCAGTTCCTGCTCACGTTGAAATGATGGGTCTTATCGGTGCAGGTAACAACCCAATGGTTGGTATGACCGTTGCTTGCGCAGTTGCAGTTAATGAGGCACTCAACAAATAATTAGAGATTATTTGTTGGGACAGATGTCCTCGACTGTCCGTTATAAAATAATTTAAGGACTTGGAAATTTTCCAAGTCCTTTTTTATGTTGATTTTTATCTATATATGTGGTAATATTTACTTGCGACGCAAACTTAATATTTGACTCTAACGTTGGGAAACTACCTTGGTAAAAGGTGTCTCCCTTATCCCTCGTTGGAGTCGGTTTGCGTCGCAACAAACTGAGGGTGAACACTTTTTCGGCACACTCTTCGGGGTGTGCTTTTTTTATCGAGGTGTATATATGTTTAAGAACAAATTACCTACAAAACGAGTTGTTATTGCAGGGTGCAGAGATTATAATAATTATACTGAAGCAAAACCCTATATTGATTATTACTTATCAAATGTCCAAAAAGAAAACAATATAGTTATCGTTTCGGGTTGTGCAAGTGGCGCTGATGCTCTCGGAGAACGATATGCAGAAGAAAACGGGTTTGAGGTTGAAAAATACCCTGCCGATTGGGAAACATACGGCAAAAGCGCAGGACCAAGACGGAATAAACAAATGGCAGAAATAAGCGATTATGTAATCTGCTTTTGGGACAAAAAAAGCAAAGGCACAAAGTCAATGATTGGCTATGCTATAAAATGTAATAAACCGATTAAAATAAAAAAGATATGCAGATAAAAAGGGCTTGGAAATTTTCCAAGTCCTTTTTTACTTTATGTTTTGAAAATCAATATATAACCTCGATAGTTACCTTTTCTTTACCCTCAATCAACGAAGATGGGATAAAGTTTGTTTCCAATTTTACACCATCAACAATAACTTTAGTTGCCCTTGCCGCTTCATACGGTAATTTCGGCGATACAACGGTACAAACTGTGCCTCTGTACTCACGGGTAAACTTAAAACCATCCCACGAAAGAGGAACACATGGGTCGATAATAACACCATCATAATCGGGTCTGAAACCTAAAATGTACTGTGTTGCGGCGATATACATCCACGATGCTGTTCCGCTAAGCCAAGAGCCAACACCCATTTTATCTTTGGGGTGACAGGGCGCTATCATAGATGAAGCGTAAACATAAGGCTCAATTAGGCAATCATCAACCTTATCATTTCTCATAGAAGGTAACTCTCTATGGTAGAGCGAATATGCATCCTCATTTCTACGAAGTAAGGTTTCGGCAATAATCGCCCAAGTGCTTGCATGGAAGAAGATGCCGCCGTTTTCACGAACACCCGCCTGTAAACCGAAGAATCCCTTGTTCTTTATATCAATGCCCGAAGAGGCAGGTGCGTGAGAGACAACACCCATCGGTGAGAATAAATATTTCTTAACATTCTCAAAACAGGACTGTCCTTGCTCATCGCTCGGCAGACGACTAAGCACTGCCCATGACTGAGGATTCAAGAAGATTTTATTAAGTTCATCTTCATCTGTGCCGTACTTCTCGCCGTAATCGGTAAAGCCACGAAGGAACCACTTGCCATCCCAAAGGCGTTCATACACGCTTTCGCACCAAGAATAATAATCATCTGCCCAAGCTAAGTTTTCTTTATCTCCCATTTTTGTAAAGAGTTCCTTTAACTCGTAAGCCGCATGTGCCGCCTGGAAGAAAACAAAGGAACTTTCGCCCTTGCCTTGCAAGGAAATTTTCTGAAGTGAATCGTTCCAATCGTTATGCAAGAAAAGAGGAATTCCGTGTTCGCCTACATTTTCACGTGTAAATTCAAGACCCTTAATTAAATGTTCAAGAACGGTTGCTTCGCCACCATCAACATAAGGCACCTTTTCATTGAGGAAGGCATAATCTCCTGTTTCTTTTATGTAGGTGCAAACCGAGAAGATGCCCCAAATATGGTCATCACTTCTGCCGCCACCTGAAGATTCTTTTGTGCCCGGGAAATAAATGGCTCTTGCATCGCCTCGTGAATATTGAATGGAAAGAAGTGTTTTAATTCTTTCTTTTACTTCACTCGGTATTGAATGAACAACACCAAGAACATCCTGCATAGAATCGCGGTAACCCCAACCCCTATCAAGACCTCTCTCATAATAAGAAATAAATCTCGACCAGTTAAATGTCATACGGCACTGGTAAGGGTGCCAACAGTTAAGAATGGCATTCATTTCTTCATCGGGGGTTTCAACCTGTATTTTCGATACGTGATTTCCCCAGAATTTTGAAAGTGAAGTGAAGTCTTCATCGGCACTTTTTACTGCATTATCTATAATATCGGCTATTTTTCGAGCATCATCCGTCATACCAACAACGAAGAAGAATTCCTTGCTTTCACCCGCCGAAAGTGTTATATCTGCGCAGATACATCCTGAACAGTTATCGGCACTAACCTCACTATCTGAACACTCGCCCTTTTCAACTGCAATGGGATTGCTCTCGCTTCTGTATCTGCCAATAAACTTATCTCGCTCACAGTCAAAACCGCAGATATCAAGGTTTGTACCGATAAAACTCAAACGCTCAGGCACATTTATAAAATCATCCGAGGGGTCAAACACAACTGCATTACCCTTTCGAACACACGACATAAAATATCTCGGCCAATCGCATTCAATATCATATCTTGCGATATAACTTGAAAACTCAAGATATGTAAATACACGAAGTTTCTTTTCTTCTTTGCCCTCATTTTTGAGGTTAACGCGCCACAATTCGTAATTCTTTCCAAGCGGAATAAAATATGTAATACTACTGCTTATTCCCTTATATTCCCCTAAAATCTTTGTGTAACCGAGACCATGACGGCACTCATAAGATTCCAAATCTTTCATAACAGGTTGCCATGTTGGTGACCAATATTCACCGTCTGCCATATCACGAAGATAGAGGTATCTTCCCGGCCTGTCCCAAGGAACATTATTGAAACGGTAGCGTGTTATTCTGTGGTTGCCCGAATCCTTGTTGAAAATAAGACCGCCCGCAGTATTACTTATAACTCCGCTAAATGCACCATTGCCAAGGTAGTTAAGCCAAGGTGTAGGCGTATCGGGACGTGTGATAACATACTCTTTATTCTGATTATCGAAATAGCCGTAATTCATTTGAGCACTCCTCAATATTTTTTGTTAAGTACATTATATATCAATCAAAAATTTTTTCAAGTGTATTTCGCCAATATTTCCTACTTTGCAAAGAAAAAAGACCTTGACGTTTCTTTACACGCCAAGGCCCTTAGATTTTGTTTTTACTGATTATATATTAAATTATTATTTTGGTACTTAAAACATATATATGAAAATTAACGCGCCACGGTTTTGTTTAGTTAATTATACATCGGACTCACCTTTACAAATTATTTGATGTTTCTTCTACCTCTAAACATACTCATCACCAAATCTTTTTTGACAATTACTAAACTTCAAAAGTCTTTTAAAACATCGGATTGACCACATCAAATTTTTTCTAATCTAAGGTTTCCTATTGTCAAACCATTGGACTCACCGTTTTTTATTTATTTTTTGATACATCTGCAACCGTTATTCTTTTTATAACCGTTGCCAAGGTCTTACTTCATGGGACTCACCACTTTCTTAGAATTTCATCTCCTGTGCAGGCGGAGCTTCCATTTTCATTGGTCTCACGTCCTTTCTTTTTTTCTGTATTTATTATAATGCATATTATACGATTTGTCAAGTGTTTTGTTAAAAACTTTTAGTAATTTTGTATACTTTTTCATAAAATAACGGGGATATAGCTTGATATCCCCGAAAAATACACCTATTAACTATGTAACTACATAGTTGAATTGCCGCCAAAATTAAGACCGAAACTAACGCTTAGCGCCTTGTCCACCCTATCCATAGACCGCAAATCAAGGCTACCCATTCTCTCCTTAAGTCTCTGTTTATCAATAGTTCTTACCTGTTCGAGCAGAACTATTGAATCTTTTGATAAGCCGCAACCATCAGCATCCACCTTTATATGGGTGGGAAGATTTGTTTTATCTCGCTGACTTGTTATTGCGGCGGCTATAACGGTGGGACTATATTTATTTCCCACATCGTTTTGTATTATAAGAACGGGGCGCACTCCACCCTGCTCCGAGCCTATAACGGGACTTAAATCTGCATAATAGATTTCTCCGCGCTTTATATTCATTATTTTTCACTCTCCGCTGTAATTGTTTGTAAAAATATTTTTGCCTAAAATTTCCCTTTTTAATCACAGCAAAAATTTTTATTTCATTACATTTTATGCGGTAATGAAAATTTGGTTATTTAATAAAAACCGGGAGAAGCAACCTTCTCCCGTGCAATATATACAATTTAACCGATAATCGCCAAGACGATAAAGCCTATTATTGTGGCAATGGTTGAGAGTGAAAGAGAACTCGAAATATAGGCTTGTTCTTCTTTATCGTTTGCAAACACCGCAAGAACAAAGGGTGGTGGCAAAATAAAGAGAATATTAAGCGCATCGGTAAGATTTATCTTTATGCCAACTATCCTTATAATCATCTCTGCTAACACTCTGCAAATGAGCATCACAACCACACGGGCAACAACCGCACCGAGTGTTTTCTTCCAAGGGATTTCGGCAAGTCCTAAATCGTAGCCGATGGTTATTAGAATAATGGCGCTTGTGGGTGCGCTTATAAAATCTACACAGGTATCGAATATACCGCTGATACCTGAAGGAACGAGTGCCGAATAAAGCCCTGTTGCACCGATTATAATACCAACACCAATAGAAATAATTATGGGTGAAGAAATCATATCCGCTGTGATTTTTTTAAGCGATGGTTTATTGTTCTCCTGTAAATCAAGCAGCACCTTATAAATGGTGAAAACAAACAAAACCTGACCTAAGTCAACACTTGCGAACTCGGATATTCTATCAGCACCATAAAGCATTGTAAAAAGAGCATAGCCGAGCATACCTGCCTCGAAGCCGGTTGTTATAAAGGGAAGAAACTTCTTATCACCCTTAAAAATAATACCGATAAATTTTCCAAGAAATAATGCCACCAAACATAAGGCAAAAATCAGTACCGTTACTATTATATTATCTACGGTATACTTCATTGTTGCAAAAGCGCCGAGCATAACTGCAGGGAGCGTTATATTAACAACGGTGCTTTTTAGTGCCGATATTCCCTCGGCCGAAAGTATTTTAAATCTTCGGCAAAGCATACCTATACCGAGAATCAGAATTACGGGGAGAACTGTTTTAATTATCTCTACAACATTAATCATATCCCTTTAACACCTCTTTAAAAAATACCTTTATTATATTTTATCATAGCACCAAAACTTAAAATGCTACCTATAATGAGGCCTATTACCATGAATCCCATACCAAAGATAACAAATTTTTCGCTATCTGTCTTCTCGGCAATATATGTGAAAATAGCAAATATAATGACGCCTATGCCTATAATAATCGTTCCAAGCCCAACCTTTTTGCCAAAGGTGAGCCTATCTTCTTCGGTTACCCTTTTTCTATAATGATTGTAGTTTGTCGAAACGCTAAAAAGCGCTTCGACAAGCCGATTTTATCGGCTTTGCACAATTGAATTCTTAAAAATTTAATTGTGCACTACACTCATTGCAATGGATATAGTCAAATTTTCATTGAAAATTTGCTTGCAAATCAAAGATTTGGTGTCGAAACAGTAAATTATTTTACTGTTTCGACTAACTATAACCATTATGATAGCTATGAAGCGAATTTATATTGCCTTTCATATTTTGTATGCCTAATAATATGCACACAATTCCAATTATACCTGTTACAATAGATGGCATCATAATTTAGCTCTCCTTTAAAAACAAAGATGCAACTTCGCAGTGAGTTGTCCTTGGAAACAAATCAACCGGGGTATATTCTGTAAGTCGGTACCCTTTTTCTTTAAGAATTTTTGCATCTCTGGCAAGTGTTGCGCTATCACACGAAACATAGACCACGCGTTCGGGTGCGAAGCCGTTTGCTATCGTTTCGAGTAAAGACTCATCGCAGCCCTTTCGTGGCGGGTCGACTATAACGACATCGGGTTTATAGCCTTCGCTTTTAAGAAGAGTTGCCGCACTTGCCGCATCGGCGCAGATAAATCTTGCATTTTCTATTCCATTATTCTGTGCGTTAAACTTGGCATCCTCAACCGCCTCGGGTATTATTTCAACACCAACTATGCTTTTAGCTCTTTTAGCCATTGAAAGACCTATTGTTCCGGCACCGCAGTAAAGGTCTAAAACATTCTTGTGTTCGCACTCGGCATACTCAGCCGCCTTTTCATAAAGCCGCTCAGCCATATCTCTGTTTACCTGATAGAACGAAAGCGGAGAAATGCGGACCTTAACACCGCAAAGAATATCAGTTATATACCTCTCGCCGTAAAGCACTTCGCATTCCTTGCCGAGAATAACATTTGTTTTTTCCTTATTTCTATTTATTTGAACACTTTTAAGGTTTTCACCGCAAACTGCTTTCAGCTCCGAAACAAACTCTTCGGCAAAGGGTAATTTTTCTCCATTGATTACGGCACACACCAAAATCTCGCCCGTTTTTTCGGCCATACGAATATAGAGGTGCCTGAATAACCCTGTATGATTTTCTTCGTTATAGGGCTTTATATTATATATGTGTATCCAATTTGAAACTGCCGCCGAAATTTTATCGAAGATTTCGGGTTGAAGTTTGCAATAGTCACACTCTATAACCCTATGCGAATGCTTGGCGAAAAAGCCAAATTTTCCGCCCAAACTTATGGGTAACTGCTCTTTGTTGCGGTAATGCGAAACTCTATTCGATGGGATAATAGCTTTAGGCTCTAAATCAATGCCGCCTATTCTTTTAATGGAAGAATAAACCTTGTTTTGCTTAATTTCGCATTCCTTTTCATAGCTTATATGCCTATAAACACAACCGCCGCAGCTCTTAAAAGAGGGGCAATCGTTTTCTATTCTTGACTCCGATGGAGTTAATATCTCCTCAACCTTGCCAAAGGCATAGTTCTTCTTAACCTTAAGGATACGAACATTCACGGTATCTCCAACGGCGGTAAGCGGAACAAAAACCGCCATACCGTCACTCTTTCCGACACCGCTACCGTCAACCGTCATATCAACAATATCTATTTTTACAATATCATTCTTTTTCATCTTTTTCGCCTTTTTTATATTCTTTTGGTGTTACTCCCGTATGCTTTTTAAAGTATGCCGAAAAATATGCGGCATCGCAAAATCCGAGATGATTTGCTATTTCCTTTACCGACAAGGTATCACTTATAAGCAGTTGCTTCGCACTTTCAATCTTCTTTTGCTTTTGATATTCTATTGGCGTTACTCCGTATTTTTTCTTAAATCCCCTTGTGAGCGAAGAAACGGAGCATTTAAGCAGGCGTGCCAATTCCTCGTTAGAAGAAAATTTTTCGATATGCCTATCTATTACAACCTTGGCATAAGTAACCGTTCCTGAAATTTTAGCTTCATCTCCCACAAGGCTCAAATAAAGCTTATAAAAAATTTCAGCTATAACTCCGCTGCAATATGCAGTTTGTTCATCTATATCTTTATTCTTAAGCGAGAAATCAAGCATCGCTTTAAGTTGCTTGGAAATATCTACCCCTTTATAAACGCAACTTGTCGAAAGCCCGTAATTCTCATATAAAAGGTCGCACATACTTCCGCAAAAGGTTGTGTGAATAGCGTGAACATTTTTATTATAGGCATCCCCGTAGGAATGTGGAATATGCCGCCTTAAAAGTATAGTATCACCGGCACTTGCCACTGTGACCACGCCGCCCTCATTTACTTCCATTTCCCCCGAAATTATATATTCAAGCACATAACTTTCGGAATATTTCCGTTCAACCTTTCGGTTGGTTCGTGAAGCGTTGGTTATTTGCTGAATGGAAAACGGAGCATCATTCGGCCAATTCTCAAAATAATATTGTGAAATAACTAAATTTTCCTTCTTCACAGCACTACCTGATTTCTATAGTTTTAGATTAAAATTCAATGTTTTTTGTTATATATAGTTATTATAATGTATTCATAGAGCAAAAATCAAGGAGAAAATCTACACATATGATTGGATATTTATTTTTATTTTTATCTCTTTTTTCGGGCACCTCAAAAGGCTATTGCGGAAAAAGAATAAGTGGCTTCGTTAGTGATTATAAGGAAGCCGCTCTGACCAACTTTATAAGAATGATTGTTTGCTGCGTTGTAGGTGTTGTTATCGCCCTTTCTCAATCGGCTTCAATTTTTGATAATCTTACTTCGATGTTCTTTTTTGCCGCCTTCCTTTCAGGCCTTTCCACCGCCTTTTTTATAATCAGTTGGCTCGTTGCGGTTAAAAAAGGAGCAGTTATTTTGCTCGATGTTTTTATCCTTTTGGGTGTTGGAGTTTCTCTTCTCTTGTGCCGAATATTCCTTAACGAAAGCATTGGAATATTTAAGATTATCGGACTTTTAATTTTAATTATTGCGGCCTACATAATGTGCTCATACAATGTAAAATTAAAGGGTAAAATGAGTTTTACGTCGCTAATTTTGCTATTTATTTGCGGTGCCTCAAACGGCGTTACCGAATTTTCGCAAAAACTCTTTGTTACTAAATGTGATGGACTCAACGCCGCAGTTTTCAACCTATATTCCTATGTTTTCTCGGCTCTCATTCTAGCTGCCTTCCTATTACTAAAAAGAAATGAGCCTTTAAGCGAGAATTTCAAGGATAATAAAAAGCAAATATTCATAACCGTTATAATTATGGCGGTACTTCTCTTCCTAAATTCCTATTTTAAAACACTTGCCGCAAACTACATCTCTTCGGATGTTTTATATCCGCTCTCAGGCGGACTCGCTCTTGTTTTCTCGGCAGTTATGGCGAGTATTTGTTTTAAAGAAAAAATAACCATTCGAGCGGCAATCGGTGTTGCTCTTACCATTATTGCGCTATTGGTTATAAACTTTGCTTAAAGGAGAATAGGTTTATGAAAAATTTTAAAAATTATTCCATTGATTTTTGCGAAAAAGAATTTTCTGTTTTTGTTGGCGGAAACGAATGGTTTCGTTTGCCTATAACCTCGTGTGCCGATACAAAGGAAAAATCTGACACCGATATTGATGCTATCAATTTACAAATAGAAGAAACTGAAAATAGCGTTACTGCCATCTGGCAAACTCGCAGTAATCTTTGGCATGAAAAGATTTATAAAATATATGCCGATGAAAACGGTTTCCACTATACCTTTAATATAAAAGGCGAGGGCGCGATTTCAAAAATAAGATATTTCCAGGGCAAAGGGGCTTACAACTATTTTCAAACCTCTGGATATATTCTACCTATCGCCACCCACCAAAACAGAACAGGCCTTACAAGAACTTGTTACGATGAAGATATGATTTCTCTCGGCTATTTTGCACCGCCACCCTTTGTTTTCCCTTTCTATATGGAAGGAGAAAACGGTTGGTTTGGCCTTGGTCTTACCGCGCGCCCCGGTGAATATAACTTCGATAGATTTCTTTATAAGCGTTGCCTTAAATTTGAACTTCCTTTATATAACCGAACAAGAGTAAACGGAGAGTGGGAAGCGCAGGGAATTTGGGGTGGCTTTGGTGCTACTGCTATGGATGTTATAAAGCAGTATAGCGAGTGGCATTATAACAAAGGCCTTTGCGAAAGAAAATCGCACGAAAACGAGCCTGATTGGTGGCGCGGTCCTATCTTCTGCGGTTGGGGCGAACAACAGGCTCTCGCATCCGCAAACACGGTTGCTATAGCGGGTGATAATGCCCAAGTTATAACCTCAAATGTTGCACCTGCCTCCCTTGCAACCCAAGAAAATTACACTAAAATGATGGAGAAACTAGAAAAGGAAAAACTCCACCCTAAATTTATAATAGTTGATGCGCATTGGCAAGAAACCGATGGCAATTTTGTTGTTAATAAAAA
>JAZUMI010000101.1:0-14578 GCA_045603505.1 Acutalibacteraceae bacterium | reverse complement strand
CATCCTTGAAAACGGCCTTATCCATACCAAGTGCACTTGTTTCCTTTTCCCTTCCTTCGTAAGGCTGACCTAAATATTCAAAGTAGCCCTGAATGGTGCCATCTTCACAGTTTGTTCCGTGAACAACGGGGAAAGCAACATCAATGGTAACATCCTTCGCCTTTGAGAATACTCCCTTGCTTTCATATTTCATAACAACGCTATCTTCACTTCTTGCAAAAAACACCTTGCGGCATTTTTTATAAAGTGCAGAAAGGTCACGGTATTCCTCTATTGTAAAAAGGGCATCCCCTGTATACATTTCTCCCTCTTTGGTTACATAAACGGGGGTTATATCGTATTTTTCACGGTCTACTGCGCGCATAGCCTGAACTGCCGAGATTATCGAAACCTCGTGCTCAACCGAGCGGCAACCAAAAAAGAATGCTACATTTGTTTTCATAAAATTCACCTTTCTAATTTAGGTAGTTATCGGGTAGGTCGTTTTCAATAAGTAAAACGGTGTTTTTATCGGCAAGGGTAGCGTAAAGAGCGTTTGCCTCGGCAAAACTTGAAACGGTGAAGAGATTTTCTTCTTGGAAGCCGTGCTCTAAAACGCCATCCTTTATAGGAACGCTCCTGTTTTTACCAACGAGAATAATTATATCACATTTCTCTGCGGCATTAAAGCCTAAATTTTTATTATATTCATATTCCTTTGCACCAAGTTCAACAAGCCCCGGTGTAATAATAACCTTTTTAAATCCATCAAAACTGCCAAGAACATTTACCGCCTCGATGCAACCCTCAGGATTTGAATTATAAGCATCGTCAATAAGTGTTGAGCCGTTTATATAACTTTTAAGTTCTAATCGATGTTCGGTGGCGGTAAGGGAGGAAACGGCATATTTGATATCTTCTGCGCTAACACCGAGAGTGTGTGCAACCGCCGCCGCGGCAACTATATCAATAATACTGTGCATTCCTAAAAGCCTTGTTTGAACGCTGATGATTTCGCCCTTTAAATTGATGTCAAATGCGGAACCGAATGCGCCGTAAGAAATGTTTTCGGCGCGGTAAAGGGCATTTTCGCCTGTTCCGTAAACCGAGAAGCCACCATCAATGCGATTTGCAATTTCCTTGCTATCGCCATTAACAAAAACAGTTCCGTTTTTTTGTTTTACTGCATCGGCAAGTTCGAATTTCGTTTTAAAGACATTATCAACACTACCGAAGGTTTCGAGGTGTTGTGGACCAACCGAGGTTATAACCGCCATATCGGGCAAGGCAATATCGCAAATTTCCTTAATATCGCCAACATTCTTTGCACCCATTTCGCATATAAAGATTTGTGTGTGGGGTTTCAGGTGTTCTCTTACAGTTCTCACAACCCCCATCGGTGTATTAAAACTACCGGGTGTGCAAACGGTGTTGTATTTCTCACTCAAAATTCGTTTGAGTATAAATTTTGTGGTGGTCTTTCCGTAACTTCCCGTAACGCCGATAACAGTAAGGTTTTTATTACTTGCAAGAATTTTTTTAGCATCTTTTATATAGTAGGCGCTAAAACATTTTTCGATAGGCAATGTAACCGCCCAAACAAGATAGCAGAGAATAGGAGTAACAAAGGAAAGCATAAAGGAAATAACGAGACAAATTTCACCAACAAGACCTGAAAGAAGTGCATAAAGGGCAATGAGTAAAGCCTCGATTATAATTGCCGCGCCGAAAAGTCTTTTCACTCTTCCTGTGAAAACGAGCTTTTTAATTGATTTCTTTTGCGTTTTTATGCAAAGCGGAATGCGAACTAATAAGACCGCCGTAGTAAAAATTATGTGCAAAAACGGGTTGTTTGCCGAATATAGAACAGAGGAAATACAGAAAAGAAATGCCGATACACAAAGCCATACTACAAAGGTATCGGTAACGAACTTTGAGTATCTTGAGGGGAAGTAGGAGTTTTGTTGAAGCATCTGTAACTGACGAACGAGGGAGAACATTCCCGAAACCGCCGCGATTATTAAGGAAATAACAAATAATATGTTCAAAACTTTCACCTACTTTATAAATTCTCGAAGAATGGCGTGCGCCTGATACGGATTTTCAACGAATGAATAGTGGCCGGTACCCTTAATAACGCAAAGACCTGCATCTTTAATTAAGCCCTCGATAATCTTTGCATCGGCAAGGGGAGTTGCGGTATCGTTTTCTCCCCATATAAGAAGCGTTGAAGCCTTGATGTTTGGTAAAATATCTCTTATATCGGTATTAACAAGGCTAACGAGTGTTTTGCGAAGAACTTCGGGAGCGGCATTGTAGTCTGCCGAGCCATAGTGCTTTCTCGCTTTATCGAGAAGCCCCTCTGAATAGTTTTTAATAATGGGCAGAGAAAGTGTGCCTTTAATAATTTTAAAACTTCGAGCCCTTGCTTTTTGTTTGAGGCTCTTTTTGGGAATAAGACCTGCCGCATCAAGCAAAACAATCTTTTTAGGATTAACGTAGCCTAATGCCGCCATATACATAGTAACTCTGCCGCCGTGTGAATGACCCATCATAATCGGGTCTTTAAGTCCTACCTTTTCCATAAACTCAACAACGAAATCGCAGTAGTCCTGCAAATCCCAAGGCTCACCCATTGTTTCACTGTTTCCGCAACCGGGGAAATTAACCGCAACCAAGCGGCATCTATCGGTAAGAGTTGCCATAATCCCCTTGTAAACATCAAAGGAAGAGCCCCATCCGTGAAGCAGTAAAACAGGGATACCGGAGCCTTGCTCTATATATTCAATATTAAGACCTTTAACGGTTATGTTCATAAAATCACTCTCAAAATTTCAAATCAAGAATATTATACCAAATCTTTTTCCAAAAAAGAAGTACTTTTCTAAAAAAAGTTGTTAATAATAATTTTAAATATTAGGATATTTACATTTTTGCTGAAATGATATATAATAAGGATAATATTGGTAAAAAAAGGGTGAACCAAAATGGCCAAGGAAATAATAGATGAAATTGTAGCTGCAGAAACACACGCAAAACAGATAATTGCTACTGCTAAAGTAACTGCCGAGCAGATGCTTTCCGAAGCTGAAAAAAAGGCAAAAGAGAAAGCGAAAGAGGCAAAAGAGAAGGCTAACACTAAAGCCGATTCGTTAACCTTTGCCGCAAGGCAAAAAGGCGAAGCCGCTAAGGACAAGGAAATAATTGCAATAGAAAAAGAATGTGAGCAAATAAAACAAAACGCAAGTGTAAAACTTGATGCGGCTTTAGAACAAATTGTAAGTGAAATAAAAAATATATAAAAAGTGTGGTGTGAGGCTTGGCAAAACTTGAATGCCTGCTCGTTAGCATTTTTGCCGAAAAGAAACGGCTTGATTCCTTGCTCTTGCGTCTTCAGGAAATGTCGGTTATGGATATTTCCACTGCATCAATCGATGAGCAAACATCGTTTGTGCCGGAGGGTTATGAGAGGCAGGATGAATCAAGCGCCGATATTTACGAAAGATATGCTATTTCGGCAGATAATGCGCTTAAAATAATAAACGAAAAATATCCCGAAAAGAAAAGTATAGCAGATATGTTTTCTGATGTGCGAACGGTAGGGCGTGAAGAATTTTATATCGATAACGATAAATTTTCTTCTCTTAGCGAAGCTGCAGAAACTTGCTTTGCAAAAACAAGAGAACTTGCAGAAATCGCTGCCGAAAAGGTGCGCATAAAAACACAGATAGACACACTTTCTGTGTGGGAAACACTTGATGTTCCGCTAAATTTCAAAGGAACGGAAAAAACCGCCGCATTTATCGGTACAATTACAGGGCAATATAGCCTTGAAACTTTGCTTTGCACGCTCGCCGAAAAGGTTAACGAAGCTGACCTTTATGGCGAGGTAATTGAGAGTGATAAGGATAGCACGTATATCTTCCTTTGCTGTAAGCGTGAAGTTGAAACTGAGTGTGAAAATGCTCTGCGCACACTAGGTTTTGCAAGACCTGTGCAATCTTGCGAATGCACAGCAAGTGAACGAATAAAACAACTGGGTGACAAACTTGCAGAATGTGAAAGCAAGGCGCAAGAATGTGAAGATAAAATTCGAGAACTATCTTCACTTCGTAGAGATTTGGAGGTTTTTGCAGATTACTGTAGAACGATGGCGGAAAGGCTCAGAACAAGCGAGGATGTTATCGAAACAGAGCATACCGTTTTGATAAGAGGATATGTTGCAAAACCTGATTTCCCTCTTTTAGAAAAAGAACTAAATCGTGAATTTGATGTTGTAATCGAAAGTGAGGCGGCAAACGAAGAATTAGCGCCTGTAAAACTTAAGAACAATGCCTTTGCTTCGCCTGCGGAAACTATAACGCAGATGTATTCACTTCCGTCACACACCGATATAGACCCATCCCCCTTGACTGGATTTTTCTACTACCTGTTATTTGGTATGATGCTATCGGATGCGGGATACGGTGTTTTGATGGTGCTTGGCACTCTTCTTGTCTTAAAGAAGTTTAACCCATCGCCATCTATGAAGAAGAGTATGCAGTTATTCCTCTACTGTGGAATATCTACAATTTTTTGGGGACTCTTGTTCGGAAGTTTCTTCGGAGATAGCATTGCGGTTATAAGCCGAACCTTTTTCGGCAAAGAAGTTTCACTTCCCGCACTTATTGACCCAATGAATGGCGGAGCGGTAACGCTGCTTATTTTAAGCCTTGCAATCGGTATGGCTCAGATTATCGCAGGTCTATGTGCAAAGTTTGTAACCTGTATTAAAAACGGAGATAAGGCGGGAGCCTTTTTCGATGCAGGACTTTGGATAACAACACTTCTTGGAATAACGCTTTTAGCGGTTGGTATATTCGCATTCCCAATTTTAAAAACAATAGGAATGTGGGTGGCAATAGCCTCGGTGGTAGGACTAATTTTAACACAGGGTCGCCACCAAAAGAACTTCGTTATGAGGATTTTCTCGGGCATTGCTTCGCTTTATGATATAACGGGATATGTAAGCGATTTGCTTTCATTCTCACGACTTATGGCATTAGGACTTACAACTGCGGCTATGGGAGCTGTGTTTAACCTGCTCGGAACCCTAGGCGGCAGCGGTATCGGTGGAATAATAACAATGCTTATTATATTCCCCGTAGGTCACGCCATAAGCTTTGCGCTTAATGCGCTCGGTGCGTATGTTCACACTCTGAGACTTCAGTATGTAGAGCTTTTCTCGAAGTTCTATGACGGTGGAGGAAGAGAGTTTAAAACATTTAAACTAAAAAATAAATATGTCGGTGTAACTGCCGATAAGGAGGAAAAATTATGACATTAGGAACTTTCTTGGCACTTTTAGGTGCAGCACTCGCAACTATTTTTGCAGGTATTGGCTCGGCAAAGGGCGTTGGTATGGCAACAGAAGCAGGTATGGGCGTTCTTTCTGAAGACCCCTCAAAGTTTGGTAAAATGCTCGTTTTAGAGCTTCTTCCCGGCACACAGGGACTTTATGGATTCATCGTTTCCTTTATGATGCTTCTCAACATCGGTATTCTTGGCGGTAGCATGGACTTATCTCTCGCAAAGGGACTTTTATATCTTGCCGCTGCATTACCTATTGCCCTTGGTGGTCTTATTTCGGGTATCGCTCAGGGTAGAGCAGCCGTTGCAGGTATTGCTCTTGTTGCAAAGCGTGAACAGGAATTCTCAAAGGCAATGGTTTCAACAACACTCGTTGAGATTTATGCTCTTCTTGCATTCCTTGTTTCTCTCCTTTCGGTAATCAATATCGGATAGGAGCTGCCTTATGGATGCAAAAGAAAAAATAATCGCTTCGATTATGGATGAAGCCGAAGCGAGTGCAAAGGATATAATCCTCGATGCCGAAAAAAGAGCAAACGAAATATCCGAACAAATAAAGTCGGAGGCAAAGTGTGAATGTGATGCCATTATATCCGCTGCCGAAAAAAGAGCAGAGGATATAAAAAAGAGCAGCGAAAGCTCAGTAGCTCTTCTTCGCCGAGATAAGCTTTTAAGACTTAAAGGTGAGATTATCGAGGGTGCTTTAGATGGTGCCGAGGAAAAAATAATCGCTCTTGCCGATAAGGAATATTTCGATTTTCTTCTTGAAATCGCTCGAAAAACCGCACTCGAAAAAGAGGGCGAAATCTTCCTTTGCGAAAAGGATTTAAAGAGAGATTATAAAGATTTTGAAAAGGCTGTAAAGGGTCTATCACTTAATCTTTCAAAGAAAAGCGCCGATATATCGGGCGGTTTCATACTTAAGTATGGAGATATCGAAATCAACGGCGAAATTAGTGCGTTAATACGTGAAAAACGTGAGATTTTAGTTGATATAGCAAACAAGATGCTATTTTAGTAGGTGAAAAATAAAATGGTGAAATCCTGTGGCTTTGCAATAGGAAATCTGAGAGTAAAGGAAACCTCTCTGTTAAATAAAAGCGATTATGCCGCATTGATGAATGCTAAAACCGTAGAGGAATTGGCCGTTTTAATGGGAGAAAAGAGTGCGGGTGGCTCAGTGGAAAAAATGAGCGTTCCCGAAATTTTATCGGCAAAACAAGAAAAACTTTGGGAGTATATCTATGATATTGCTCCCGATATGGCTCTTTTTGAACCTTTCCTTTATGAGAATGATTTTCATAATCTCAAGGCTATACTTAAAGCGGTTGTTTCGGATAAAGATTTTGAGAAACTTTTGGCAAAACCTTTCACTGTGACACCCGAACTTATAAAAACGGCGGTTGCGGAAAAAAAGTTTGATATTTTGCCTGAACTCTTGAGAAATACAGCGATAAAGGCTTATGATATACTCACAAAATCGGGAGATACGCAAACGTGTGATTGTGTTATTGATGCGGCTTGTATAAATGCACGTATCGAAAAGGCGACCGAAACAGGAAACAAAACCGTTATGGAACTTATAAGCATTGATGCCTTTTATAAGAATATAAAGGTGGCGCTTAGAAGTGCAAAGGCGGGTAAAACCCCTGCGTTTCTTGATGAAGTTTTGAGTAAAAACGGTATTGCAGATGTATCTGAACTGAAAGCAGCTGCTATTTTAGGGGAAGAAAAGGTTTTAGAACTTTTGGCTTCAAAAACGAGTGTTGGCGGAAACGAGGCGGCAGAATTGTTCAAAATTTCCGCATCGCAGTTCGAACGATTTGCTGATAATACCGTTTTATCGGTTGCTAAAAAATGCAAGAGTGTAACCATAGGTATTGAACCTCTTATTGGTTACACAGTTGCGGTTCTTAATGAAATAAAGAATCTCAGAATCATCTATAGTGGCATTAAAACAGGGCAAAGCAGTGAACAAATAGAAGAAAGGCTGCGTGATGTATATGGATAAGATAGCGGTTTTTGGAGATACCGAAAGCGTAAAAGGGTATCTTGCAGCAGGTCTTCAGGTGTTCACCTGTGATGAAGAAGAAAAGGCTTTACCCGCCTTTAAGCAGATAGTGGCGCAGGGTTTTGCGGTTATATATGTAACCGAGAATTTGGCGCTCTTGCTAAAAAGGGAAATTGAAAAATACAATACCGCTTTAACCCCCTCTATTGTTCCGATACCGGGCATAAAGGGAAATAACGGTATCGGAGTAGAGATGCTTCGTGATGCGGTTATTAAAGCGGTAGGTTCCGATATAGTGTTCAACAAGGAGTAGTAGGACTATGGGAAAAATTATTAAGGTTGCAGGACCTCTCGTTATTGCAGAGGGAATGCGTGAAGCCAATATGTTTGACGTTGTAAAGGTTAGTGAAAAGAACCTTATCGGCGAAATTATCGAGATGCACGGAGATAGAGCATCTATTCAGGTTTATGAGGAAACCGCAGGTCTCGGCCCCGGTGAAGATGTTACTTCAACCGGAATGCCGCTAAGCGTTGAGCTTGGCCCCGGTCTTATAGGCTCGATTTTTGACGGTATTCAAAGACCTCTTGCCGAAATAATGAAGATAAGCGGAACAAACCTTGAGCGTGGTGTTTCGGTGCCCTCGCTATCCCGTGAAAAGAAATGGCACTTCAACCCAAGCGTTAAGGTTGGCGATAGTGTTGTTTCAGGAGATGAAATAGGCTTTGTTGATGAAACTGCCATTGTTCGCCATAAGATTATGGTGCCCGATAAGATTTCGGGAACTGTAACCGAGATAAACGAGGGAGATTTCACTGTTAACGAAACTGTTTATAAGATAAAGACCGATAAGGGCGAAAAGGAATTTACCCTTATGCAGTCGTGGCCTGTTCGTGTGGGTAGACCCTATAAGCGTAAACTTTCGCCCGATATTCCTCTTGTAACAGGTCAGCGTGTTATTGATACGCTTTTCCCCATTGCAAAGGGCGGCGTTGCTTCGGTTCCCGGTCCGTTCGGTTCGGGTAAAACCGTTGTTCAGCACCAACTTGCAAAATGGGCGGCAGCAGATATAATCGTTTATATCGGTTGCGGCGAACGTGGTAATGAAATGACAGACGTTCTAAATGAGTTCCCCGAGCTTAAGGACCCGAGAACAGGTAACTCTCTTATGGAGAGAACGGTGCTTATAGCAAATACCTCGGATATGCCTGTTGCGGCTCGTGAGGCTTCTATTTATACAGGTATCACTATCGCCGAATATTTCAGAGATATGGGATATACAGTAGCACTTATGGCCGACTCTACTTCTCGTTGGGCAGAGGCTCTTCGTGAAATGTCTGGCCGACTTGAAGAAATGCCGGGTGAAGAGGGCTATCCTGCTTACTTAGGCTCTCGTCTTGCACAGTTCTATGAGCGAGCAGGTAGAGTTGTTGTTTCGGGTAGTGAAGATATCGAGGGTGCGCTCTCGGTAATCGGAGCGGTATCGCCTCCGGGTGGCGATATTTCCGAGCCTGTTTCTCAGGCAACACTTCGTATAGTTAAGGTTTTCTGGGGACTTGATGCTTCCCTTGCGTATAAGCGTCACTTCCCTGCAATTAACTGGCTTACAAGTTATTCTCTCTATGCCGATAGCCTTGCAAAGTGGTTCGGCGAAAATGTAAATTCCGATTGGAACACACTGCGAGGAAAACTTTTAGCACTTTTACAGGAAGAGGCAGAACTTGAAGAAATCGTTAAACTTGTTGGTATGGATGCACTATCTTCGCCCGACCGTTTGACACTTGAAGCAGCAAGAAGTATCAGAGAGGACTATTTGCATCAGAATGCGTTCCACGAGACCGATACCTATACTTCTCTTGATAAACAGTTCTTGCTTATGAGCCTTATTCTTGAATTTTATCAAAAATCAAACGAGTATCTTAAGAAAGGCGCATCGGTTGAAAAAATCGTTTCAATGCCTGTTCGTGAGAGAATCGGTAGATTTAAATATACAAAGGAAGAAAACATCAAGGAAGAATATGAAAAAATTATCGGCGAGTTAAAGGCAGACCTTGAGACTGCTCTTAACAGTACCGAAGAATAGGAGGGAATGCGCAATGCCAAAAGAATATAGAACGATACGAGAAGTTGCCGGCCCTCTTATGATGGTCAGTGATGTTGAAAATGTAAAATACGATGAACTTGGCGAAATTGAACTTCCAAACGGCGAAACAAGACGTTGCAAGGTGCTTGAAATTAACGGAAGTAATGCGCTTGTTCAGTTGTTTGATAGTGCGGCAGGTATAAACCTTGCCGATTCAAAGGTGCGCTTTTTAGGAAGAGGAATGGAACTTGCCGTTTCTCCCGATATGCTTTCCCGTGTTTTTGACGGACTTGGAAGACCAATTGATAACGGTCCCGAAATCATTCCTGAAAAAAGACTTGATGTTAATGGCAGACCTATGAATCCTGCGGCTCGAAACTATCCGCAACAGTTTATTCAAACAGGCGTATCTGCTATTGATGGACTTAATACCCTTGTTAGAGGTCAGAAGTTGCCGATATTCTCGGCTTCGGGTCTTCCTCACGCCGAACTTGCGGCGCAGATTGCCCGTCAGGCACAGGTTAGGGGAGATAACGAACAGTTTGCCGTTGTTTTTGCGGCTATGGGTATTACCTTTGAGGAATCCAACTACTTTATAGATTCTTTCCGTGAAACAGGTGCTATTGATAGAACTGTTATGTTTGTAAACCTTGCTAACGACCCCGCTATTGAGCGTATCGCAACACCTAAAATGGCGCTTACTGCGGCAGAATACCTTGCATTTGACCTTGGTATGCAGGTGCTTGTTATTATGACCGATATAACCAACTATGCCGATGCCCTCCGTGAGGTTTCAGCGGCAAGAAAAGAGGTTCCGGGCAGACGCGGCTACCCAGGATATATGTATACCGACCTTGCAACCCTTTATGAACGCGCAGGTCGTCTTAATGGAAAAGAGGGCTCTATAACCCTTATTCCAATTTTAACTATGCCTGAAGATGATAAAACCCACCCAATTCCTGACCTTACAGGTTATATCACTGAGGGACAGATAATTTTGAGCCGTGAACTCTACAGAAAGGGTGTTATGCCGCCTGTAGATGTTTTGCCTTCGCTTTCTCGTCTTAAAGATAAGGGTATAGGTGAAGGAAGAACTAGAAAAGACCATGCGGCTACAATGAATCAGCTATTTGCCGCTTATGCTCGTGGTAAGGATGCTAAAGAACTTATGGTAATTCTCGGAGAAGCGGCGCTTACCGATATTGATAAGAAGTATGCCGAATTTGCGGAGCGTTTTGAAAAAGAATATGTTTCGCAAGGTTACACCACCAACCGCACGATAGAAGAAACACTCGATACAGGTTGGAAGTTACTTTCAATCTTACCGAGAAGCGAACTCAAGCGAATTGATGATGAATTGCTTGATAAGTACTACGGGCAGGTGGATTCTCAATGGCGGTAATAAATGTAAACCCCACCAGAATGGAATTAACTCGCCTTAAAAAGCAACTTGTAACTGCGGTTCGTGGTCACAAACTTTTAAAGGATAAACGTGATGAGTTGATGAGACAGTTTCTTGAAATTGTTAAAGAAACTAAAACGCTTCGTGAAGATTTCGAAAAGAAAATTACTTCACTCAATTCAGATTTTGTGAACGCTTTCGGTATGATGGAAGAAAAAACTATTGATACTGCTCTTCTTATGCCTAAACAAGAGGTGTATTTGAATGTGAACACAAAAAACATTATGAGTGTTGATATCCCTGTTTTTGAAATCAGCACAAGAACGAGCGAAAAAAGTGATATTTTCCCTTACGGTTTTGCTACAACGGCCTTTGAACTCGATGATGCAATTGAGGGTATAACCGATATTTTACCCACAATGCTCACACTTGCCGAAAAGGAAAAGGCGGTTAAACTTATGGCGGATGAAATCGAAAAAACCCGCCGCCGTGTAAATGCACTTGAGCACGTTTTAATTCCAAGGTACAGGGAAACCATTCGTTTTATTTCGATGAAACTTGAAGAAAATGACCGAAGCAGCAGAGCGAGATTGATGAAGGTTAAGGATATGATGATAGCCGAAGCAATCGCCGAAAGAAACGAAGAGAGATAGATGATACTTTAAACGGACAGAATTTTTCTGTCCGTTTTTGCCCATTTAACTAAAAAATCGTTGTATTTTTTGTAGGATATGGTATAATAAAAAAGTGTTTATAATTTTTTAGAAAGGAAGCGAAAATGCTTTGAGCGGTCAAAACAAAACAAGCGTTATTGTTAACAACTCTAAGTTGGCGGTAAAGAAATCATTGCGTATTGCAAATGCTTTTTTATACCGTCTTGTTTCCTTGTATATACCTAAGTTTATAAAGAACAATATATCGGTTAGTTCTAAAAAGGCTTGGAGAACGGTTGGCACCGTTCTTGCTGCGGTGTTAACACTTGCGGTAGTTATCGATATAAAGGCTTACACTTCGTATGATGGAGAGGGTAAATGGTGGCTTATGGCGGCGGCGCTTTCACTACCTTGGATTACCGCCTTTTTTGCCGCTTTTGATTTCAAACTAAATAATCGTATTGTTAGTACAATATGGCATTTTATCCTACTTTTTATAATGCCTTTTGCCGCAATAACTATGACCGAGTGTTTAAATGATAGGTTTATTTATGATATGACCTATTTGGGACTTCTCGCTAATTATGCGGTTTTCATAGTGCTTTATTGCCTTTTATATGCCGTATCGGGTAGTTTAAAGATTGCCTTTGTATCGGTTAACACGGTATTTTTCGGTCTTGCACTCGCCCACAGTTATATTATGAATTTCAGAGGAACACCCTTTTTGCCAATGGATTTTTTAAGTGTTACAACTGCGGCGGGTGTTGCCAACACATACAACTATATTCCAACCTATAAAGAATTAACAGGCATTCTGCTTTTTGTGCTCATTACTGTTTTAGGTCTTAAAGCGCAGTCTCCACGTCATAATATAATCACTAAAATTATTGCTCGTTCACTAACGCTCACTTTTTCGGTAACGCTTATAGTTTTGTTCTATTTTACCGATGTGTTTACAAGTATGGGCGTTGCGCCTGACTTTTGGAATCAGACTAGAGGCTACCGAAATTACGGATTTTCTTACAACTTCTGCGCAAATATGAAGTATCTTAAAATGAACGAGCCGAGCGGATATAATCCCGATGATGTAGGTGGATTCGTTTCAAGTGCGGTTTCGGGCGAAAAAGAGGATGAAAAACCACCCGCACAGGTTTCTAAAACTTCACCTAACATTATCTGTATAATGAACGAGTCTCTTTCGGACCTTAGTATACTTGGCGAATTTGAAACCAACATAGATTATATGCCATTTATGAGGAGTCTTACAGAAAATACGATTAAGGGTAACCTTTATGTGCCTGTAATTGGAGCCGGAACATCTAACTCGGAATTTGAGTTTTTAACAGGCCATACCACTGCCTTTTTGCCATCGGGAAGTAATGCCTATATGCTTTATCTTCAGAACCCGATAGCATCTATGGTTTCTACTCTTGAGGGACAGGGATATTCCTCCTATTCTTTCCACCCTTATTATGCGGCGGGTTGGAACAGAACGAGTGTTTATAAAAACCTTGGTTTTGATAGATTTATAAGCCTTGAAAACATTATGGATGTAAGGCTTATGGATGAATATAAAAACGCAGGAAACGATGCGGAATATCTGCAAAACCTTGTTGAACAGGCATATCCGGAAGATGCAGATATTATGCTTCTTCGCCAGTATATAAGCGATGAGTATAACTATAAAGAACTGATTGCCGATTACGAAAATCACGATTCAAAGGTGCCGTATTTTGCGTTCAATGTTACAATGCAGAATCACGGTGGATACACAGGCGAATATTCCAACTTTGAAAAAGAGGTTTATACAACCGAAACTTCACGTGAATATCAAAAGGTTAACAACTATCTTTCCCTTGTTAAGAGGAGTGATGATGCGTTCCGTGAACTTATCGAATATTTTTCAAAGGTAAAAGAGCCAACCATTATATGTATGTTTGGTGACCATCAACCAACTGTTGAGCCTGAGTTTATAGCCGAAATAATGGGCGTTGAGGATTTGAGCGGGCTTACTCCCGAACAGGAGCAGTTAAGGCATGCAACACAGTTCTACATCTGGGCAAACTATGATATAGAAGAAAAAACGATAGATAAACTCAGTTGCAATTATCTTTCGAGCCTTGTTTTTGAGGTGGCAGGGGTTAAACTTACAGAGTATAATAAGTATCTTTTAAATCTTGCAAAAACGCTGCCTGTTATAGATACTGTGGGATATATTGATTCACAAGATAACTTCTTCCGTTGGAGTGATTCTTCGCCCTATAATAGCATTCTTGATGAATATGAAAAGGTGCAGTACAACAATATATTTGACCAGGACAACAAAAATATAGGCATATTCTATCTTGAAGATTATGAATATATCGAGCCTGAAGATTATTCGGAAGAACTTTTAAACGAGCCCGAGGCTTACGAAACCCACGATGCCGCAATACTTGATGATATTACCGAAAAAATTGCAGATGAAACCGAGGAGGCAGACGGGGAGCAAACGGCAGAGCAGGTGCAAGAATGAGAAACACAACGCTTTGTCATATAGAAAAAGACGGGAAATATCTTATGCTTCACCGCATAAAGAAGAAAAACGACCTTAACGAAGATAAATGGGTTGGTATCGGCGGAAAGTTTGAGGATAAGGAAAGCCCCGAAGAGTGTAACGCAAGAGAGGTTTTCGAGGAAACGGGGTTAACGCTTAAAGATTCACGCTATTGCGGAATAGTTACCTTTGTTTCGGATAAGTGGGAAACCGAGTATATGCATATCTTTCACGCCGAACAATTTTCGGGTGTGATAAAAGAATGTGATGAGGGAGTTCTTGAATGGGTGGATAAAAACACCCTTTTAGAGATGCCTATCTGGGAGGGCGATAAAATTTTTCTTCGTCTTATGGAAGAAAAGGTGCCCTTTTTCTCTCTTAAACTTGAATATGAAGGGGATACCCTCATAAAAGCCGTTTTAAATGGAAAGGAACTTGTATGAACATTTGTCTTTACGGAGCATCAAGTAATACTATAGATGAGAAATATATAGAATTAACTGAAAAGTTCGGTGAACTTTTAGCAGAGCGCGGTCATACCCTTGTTTACGGCGCGGGAGCGAGCGG
>JAZUMI010000100.1:0-5592 GCA_045603505.1 Acutalibacteraceae bacterium | reverse complement strand
GTTAAAACTTCTAAGGCAATCAAACCCTGCTTCGAGGGATATATCAACTATGCTTTTATCGGTGGTTTCAAGCAATTCTTTGGCATAGTTTATGCGAAGAAAACGGACATACTTCACAAAGTTTATCTTGACCGATGAATTAAAAAGCTTTGAAACTGCAAATCGGCTGATTCCGAGTTCCTCGGCAACGCTATCGAGAGAAATCGGCTCTCTATAATGCTCGTAAACGAAGCTAACCGCCCTAACGGTTAAGTTTCTTTTGAACTTGCTCGTGTTTGGCTTTAACTCTAAAAGCGGCATTGTTCGGGCAAGAATTAACATTATAATCGCTTTAATAAGCGAAGCCTTATCATCGCTTTCGTTTAGGGATACAAGCTCGGTCATAAGCCCCTTTATATCTTCTGGTAGTTTACTTGCGGGGATAACAGGGGAGGAAGGGTGCATTTCAAAAAGCGTGTTCAAAAATTCGCCCGTTGCTTCCTGACGGAAAATAGCAAGAGAATAATCCACCGTTTTTGAAATAGCAGAATATCCGTGAATTGAGTTTGGAAAAATAACCGCTAAATCGCCCGTTTTAAGCGTGAAAATATTATCGTGGAAGTTAAGCGAAAGCTCACCCTCATTTATGTAAAGAAACTCGGGGGAAAGGTGGGTGTGAAGCGGAAAAGAAAAGTCCACATTTTCTCGGCGAGATTGCAAAATAGTTGTTCTATGTTCGAAAAAAGGGTTCAAAAACATCAATCCTTTGCAAGAAATGTCTATTTTTTACTATTATATGTCGAGATTTTTTATATGTCAAGATTTATAATGTAAGTAATATTATAATTGGAGGTATTCTTATGGAATTCTACAAAGGTATAGGTAAAATCAAATATGAGGGAAAGAATAGCAAAAATCCCCTTTCCTTTAAATTCTACAATCCTGATGAGGTAATTGCAGGAAAAACTATGCGTGAGCATCTAAAATTCGCTATGTCCTATTGGCACACAATGTGCGCCGAGGGAACCGATATGTTCGGTGTTGGCACCATCGTTAAGGATTATGGCGAAACCGACCCGATGGAGAGTGCAAAAAAGAAGGCTTATGCCGCATTCGAGCTTATGGATAAGCTCAGTATTGACTACTATTGCTTCCACGATAGAGATATCGCTCCCGAGGGTGCAACCCTTGCCGAAAGCAATGCAAGACTTGATGTTATTTCGGACTTACTTTTAGAGCTTCAGAATAAATATAACAAAAAGGTTTTATGGGGTACCGCTAACTGCTTCGGCAATAAGAGATATATGCACGGTGCAGGAACTTCACCAAATGCCGATGTTTTTGCTTTCGCTGCTGCTCAGATTAAAAAGGCAGTTGAAATCACAGTTAAACTCGGCGGTAAAGGTTATGTATTCTGGGGCGGTAGAGAGGGCTACGAAACCCTTCTCAATACCAATATGGCATTAGAGCAGGATAATATGGCTCGCCTTATGAGACTCACTGTTGACTATGCACGTTCAATCGGATTTGACGGAGATTTCTTCATTGAGCCAAAGCCGAAGGAGCCAACCAAACATCAGTATGACTTTGATACAGCAACCGTTCTTGCTTTCCTTAGAAAGTATGGTCTTGATAAGGACTTCAAGATGAACATTGAGGCAAACCACGCAACACTTGCGGCTCATACCTTCCAGCATGAGCTTCGCGTTGCAAGAGATAACGGCGTGTTCGGCTCTATCGATGCAAACCAGGGTGATATGAATCTTGGCTGGGATACCGACCAGTTCCCGACAAATGTATACGAAACTGCACTTTGTATGTATGAGGTTATCAAGGCAGGCGGATTTGTTAACGGTGGTCTTAACTTCGATGCTAAAACAAGACGTGGCTCTAATACATACGAGGATATATTCCTTTCTTATATTGCAGGTATGGATGCTTTCGCGTTAGGCTTACGTATTGCCGATAAGATGATAAATGATGGTAGAATTGATGGTTTTGTTGCCGAAAGATATGCAAGCTTCAATTCGGGTATCGGTAAAAAAATCGTTGATGGAAATGTTACTATGGAAGAGCTCGAAGCTTACGCACTTGAGATGGGTGATGTTACCACCAACATCAGCGGTAAGCAAGAGTATCTTGAAAATGTAATGAACCAACTTATGTTTTAATTAGGTGAAAATGATGAAATATGTAATAGGTATTGACCTTGGTACATCGGGTACCAAAACTGTGCTTTTTGATGAAAACGGAAAGGTTATTGCATCAAACACAGTGGAATATCCTATGTATCAGCCAAAAAACGGTTGGGCAGAGCAAGACCCTAAAGATTGGTGGAATGCCGCAATCGCAACAACCAAAGCAGTAATTGATGAAAGCGGTATCGATAGCGAAAATATAGTTGGCGTTGGTATTTCGGGTCAAATGCACGGCCTTGTTATGCTTGATAAAAGTAACGAGGTTATAAGAAATTCTATTATTTGGTGCGACCAAAGAACTGCTGCCGAGTGCGAGGATATTGAAAATGCAGTGGGTAAGAAAAGACTTATCGAGATTACTGCAAACCCCGCGCTCACAGGATTTACCGCTTCCAAAATCCTTTGGGTTAGAAAGAACGAGCCCGAAAACTATGCGAAATGTGCTCATATTATGCTCCCGAAAGATTATGTTGGCTTTATGCTAACGGGAGAGTATGCAACCGATGTTTCGGATGCTTCGGGTATGCAGCTTTTAGATATAAAAAAACGTTGTTGGTCGGATGAAGTGCTTGAGAAATTGAACATAGATAAAGCTATGCTCGGCAAAGTTCACGAGTCCCCCGATGTTGCGGGATACATAACCGAGAAAGCGGCACTTCTCACAGGATTAAAGGTTGGTACACCTGTTGTTGCGGGTGCGGGCGATAATGCCGCAGCGGCTGTTGGAACAGGTACCGTTAATGATGGCGATGCTTTTACTACTATCGGCACCTCAGGCGTTGTTTTTGCTCACACTAAAGAGATGAGCATAGATATGTCGGGCAGAGTGCATACATTCTGTTGTGCGGTGCCTAACGAATGGCATGTAATGGGTGTAACACAGGGCGCAGGTCTTTCACTTAAATGGTTTAAAGAGCAGTTTTGTCAGGATATAATTGATAAAACTCTCGCAAACGGCGGAAACCCCTATGCGCTTATGGATATGGAAGCCGAAAAGTCGGGTATTGGTGCTCGAAAACTTCTTTTTATGCCTTATCTTATGGGCGAGAGAACACCACACCTTGACCCCGATGCCCGTGGCGGATTTATCGGTCTTTCGGCTATTCACAACCGTTACGATATGATAAGAGCGGTTATGGAGGGTGTTAGCTATTCACTTAAAGACTGTCTTGGTGTATTAACTGAAATGGGAGTCAGACCTAAGAAAATGCTCGCTTGCGGCGGCGGTGCAAAGAGTGAACTTTGGAGAGGTATGCTTGCCGATATTTACGGTATGCCTGTTTCCATAATCGAGTCGAGCGAGGGCCCCGCCCTCGGTGTTGCTATACTTGCGCTTGTTGGTGCAGGGGTTTACAGTGATGTTAAAACCGCTTGTGCTAAAATCGTTAAGTTAAAGGAAACACAAAATGCTAATGCCGAAAACACCGAAAAGTATTTAGCGGTTTACAATATTTATAAAACACTTTATAATCATCTTAAGGAAGACTTTAAAAATCTTTCCAAGTTAGGGTGATAAGAGTGAAGCCGATTACGGTTTCGATCGCCACCTTTTATTGCCTTTCTTGCGCTTATTTTTGTAAGGCGACAGCCTTACTGCAAATTTCACGCTTCGCCTTTCAAAAAAAGGAGGCAGAGAGAAACTCTTCGACCTGCCAAATAAATAATTATTTTAAGGGGCGAAACCGAGGAACGCGGTAATACTGTCGTATTACAAGTGATGAGGTAAGAAAAAGAAGATAATTATTATTTGTCAGGCGTGATAGGTTCAACTCTTATCATCCTAAAAGGAGAATAAAAATGGCTACTAAAATGTCAATGGCTGATTTACAGCTTGTAGATTATGAGGGTGAAGATACTCAAAAGGTTGCAGTGCTTGATGAGCCCTTTAAAATGAGCATTCAAAATGCTAAAATTCCCGTACCTGCCGATAACGAGGTAAGGGTTAAGATTAAATGGGTTGGTATTTGCGGCTCTGACCTTGAAGCGTATAGAGGCACCCGTGCACCTGAGTTTGTATCTATCCCTGCTCGTCTCGGTCACGAGGTTTCGGGCATTATTGATATGGTTGGTGAAAATGTAGTTGGAGTTAAGGTTGGCGATAAGGTAACCTGCCGCTATGTGTGGGGTGCATTTGCCGAATATATCGTTTGCAAACCCTTTAATGTTAAGGTTTTGCCACCCGATTTCCCAATGCTTGAAATAAGCCCTATCGAAGTTCTTCCCGGTATCATCCACGCGGCTGAGCTTGGCAAGATAGACCAAACAAAGAATGTTCTTATTATGGGTCAGGGCGTTAGCGGACTTATTATGACTCAGGTTGTATCGCAGTTTAGCCCTAAAAACCTTGCCGTTACCGATTTAAGCCCGAGAAAGCTTGAACTCGGCAAAAAATATGGCGCTACTCATACATATTTATTGCCCGATAAGGATGCTTCAACAATGGACTATGCGGGTAAGGATTTCCCCGATGGCTTCGATGTCGTTATCCCTTGTCTTTTAGAGGGTGACGGTGTTATCGATGCTATGGAATGTGCGGCTATGTGCGGAAAAATCGTAATGTATGGTTGCATCGGTGTTTGCCGCAAGCCGATTGACTTCTTCAAGGCTCATAGAAAGCGCCTCGAGTATTACCTAACCGAACCTCGCCGAGATATCGATATGAGAAGATACTTTGAAGAGGGCGTTCAAATGGTTATGGACGGAATGGTAAATACAAGCGAAATGATAACTCACAAGTTCCCGCTCGAACAAATTGATGAGGCTTTTGCACTTCGTAACAATAGCCCTGAGGGAACAATTCATATAGTTATCGACTGCGAGAGGAAGTAATCAAATGAAAACAATTTCACTTAACGGTTTTTGGGATGCGAGAATAGACCCTGAAGAAAACGGATTTGCGCAAGGGTGGTTTAAAGAGCCGATAAAATCGGAATATAAGGTTAAGGTGCCCGGTTGTATTCAACAGCTTGATGAATTAGTTGAGGAATATCCTCAACATCAAACAATGCGAAATAGTTATAAAGGAACATATTTCCTTGAAACTGTATTTTCTATTGATGAAATGGGCGAAGGAGAACACTGCCGCCTTAAAATCGGTGGTGTTGGACCTTCTTGCCATATCTATATTAACGGAGAATATGTTTTAAAGCATATCTATGGCTTAAATGAGGTGGCTTTCGATATTTCCTCGTTTGTCAAGATAGGCGAAAACCGTCTAACCGTTGCTATAACCGACCAATATGCTTCGCTTATAACAGGTATGTATTTCGCAGGCATGGAATGGTCGGGTATATATAGTAAACCGGTAATAGAAATCGGCGGAAGCTTGGATTTTGCCGATGCTTATATATCCATTGCCGATGGCAAAGCCTTTTATGAAGCAGTTGTTATAAATGAGGATACTGCGGATTATAAC
>JAZUMI010000099.1:0-41354 GCA_045603505.1 Acutalibacteraceae bacterium | reverse complement strand
ATTTTAATGCTTGGCGATTATTCATTGGATTTTTGGTGCAATGTCGGCTCGTATGTTGAAAAGGGAATTAGCTATACTAAAATTTTCCTTGATGAGTTCCTTAAGAAAATGCCTTGTCCCACTTATTTTATTCCGGGTAACCACGAGCAGTATGGCCAAAAAAAATGGCAGGAAATGATGGGGGCACCTCGTGAGTGTTTTGCGGTTGTTGATGATAGCGTTTTCGTGCTTCTCGATAATTATGCGCTTGACCTTGACCCGACCGAACATGTTGATGGAACATATTCCTTTGCTAATATAGCATATATTAAAGAGTTATTAGAAAAGTATCCCGATAAGAGATTTTTCCTTTGCGCCCACCACTTTGAATATAATAATGAAACTGAAGAATTTAAAAATCTAGTTAAGAACGAAGAACGGATTGAGGCACTTTTTGCAGGACATACGCATACAAAGGAAGCTATTTGCTTAGGAAGAGAATATGGAAATAAGTTGCTTTTCAAAACAGGGCAGTATGTATGGCTTACCGATTGCTCCCACGAGCATACACGATGGGGCTTTAGAGATTTAAGAATTTTTGAAAATGGTTTTAAAACCGAATTTTTATGTATGAGGTAAAAATGAAAACACAAAGAAATATTTTAATTGCATTTATACTGAATTTTGCTTTTTCAATTTTTGAGTTTGTGGGCGGATTGTTCACAAAAAGCGTTGCAATAATTTCCGATTCTATTCACGATATGGGCGATGCGCTTAGTATCGGTGTTTCTTACTTTCTTGAAGTTAAAAGCAAAAAGAAACCTGATGAAAACTATACCTACGGTTATGCGAGATATTCGGTAATTGGTAGTGTTATAACAACCCTTATTTTGACTTTTGGCTCGGTTGCGGTTGTCTTCCGTGCAATAGAGCGCATCAAAAACCCGGTACCGATAAATTATAACGGAATGATTATTTTTGCAATTATCGGTCTTGCGGTTAACTGCCTTGCCGCTTATTTCACCCGTGAGGGCGATTCGCTTAATCAAAAGGCTGTAAATCTTCATATGCTTGAAGATGTGTCAGGTTGGGCGATTGTTCTTATAGGTGCAATCATAATGCGTTTTACAAATCTATATATTATAGATGCCGCATTATCAATAGCGGTAGCGGTATTTATATTTATAAATGCTATCAGCAACCTAAAAACCGCGCTTGGAGTGTTTCTCGAAAAGGTACCCGAGGGTATTAGTATCGATGAAATTAAAGAGCATATCTTAGAAATTGACGGGGTAGCGGATGTCCATCATATTCATATATGGAGTATGGATGCTTTTAGAAATTTTGCAACTATGCATATCGTAACCGATAGCGAACATCACGAAATAAAGGAAAAAGTGCGTGAAGAATTAAAAGAGCATGGCATAAGCCATGCTACTTTAGAACTCGAAAACAGTGATGAAAAATGCCATGAGCAAACCTGCGTAATAGAGCAGGGGAACGGTGGAGCACATCACCACCATCATCACCATTAGTCTTTATTTAATTTTTCGAAGAGAGCCTTGCAACCCGAAAGAATATCGTTAAAGGCTGAATCAAAATCACCGCTATACCAAGGGTCCGCAACATTTTTGCCGGAACCCACCCAGTCGAGAAGTTTTGAAAGTTTATTGTCCTTATCATTGCCTAATATGTATAGTGCGTTGCGGATGTTATTATCATCCATGCAAATAAGATAATCAAAATTTTCATAATCTTCTTTTCTTAATTTTGTTGCACGTTTACACTCGCAGGAGATACCAACTTCTGCGAGTTTTCTTTTTGCAGGGGGATAAACGGGATTGCCAACACCGCAAAAGATTTCTTCACTGCTTGTGGCGCAAGAGGCTATATAAAAGTCATTTTCTTTTCCGTTTTTCTTCACAATATCCTTCATTATAAATTCCGCCATAGGACTTCGGCAAATATTCCCGTGGCATATAAACATTATTTTAATCATAGTTATACCTCTTTTTAATTAGTAGTATTTCCAGCTAGCTCATCACAGGGAGGCGCTTGTGCAATAACTTTTCTTATAATATAACATTTCAAACGAAAACTTTCAAGTTGTAGGTTATGTGGCAAGTGCATACCCTCGCACTTATAATACTTTTTTAAAAGCAATAGATTTTATATTTAATCTATTGCTTTTTTATTTTTAGTTAGGTATAATAAGTATGAAAAGTATAACAAATATAATTGGAGGAAATGGAAATGGAAAAAGAAAAATTCGTAGGAATAAGCAGAGTTGGTGAAAAAGGCCAAATTGTAATTCCAAAAGAAGCAAGAGATATGTTTAATATAAAACCAGGAGATTCAATTATTGTGCTTTGCGATAAATCAAGAGGAATGGCTTTGTTAAAAGCAGATGCAATAGAAGATTTAACAGATAAAATTTTCCAAGTAGGAGGAAAATAAGAATGTTAGCGATAGAAACTAATAATTTAACTAAAAAATACAAAGAAAAAATAGCTGTAAACGGAATAGACTTAAAAATAAAGCAAGGCGAGTTATTTGCCTTGCTTGGCACAAATGGTGCAGGAAAGACAACAACAATTAAAATGTTATCAACACTAATTTTACCAACCGACGGAAAAATTAAAATTAATGGGTTAGATATAGTTAAAGATGGACACAAAATAAAAGAAATATTAAATGTATCTCCACAGGAAACGGCTATTGCTCAAAACCTTTCTGTAAAAGAAAATTTAGAATTTATGGCAGGCGTATATCAAATTTCTAATAAAAAAGAGAAAATAAATGAATTAATCAAAATGTTTAGATTAGAGGAAGTATTAAATCAAAAGGCAAAAACGTTATCCGGTGGATGGCAAAGAAAAGTGTCTATAGCACTTGCACTGATAAATGAACCTAAAATATTGTTTTTAGATGAGCCCACACTTGGACTGGATGTAATTGCACGGAAAGAGTTGTGGAAACTTATTGAAAATTTAAAAGGGAAAATAACAATAATATTAACAACTCATTATATGGAAGAAGCCGAAAGTTTGTCAGATAAAATTGGTATAATGGCAAAAGGGAAATTAATGGCTGTAGGAACTTCAAATGAATTAATCAGGCGAACTGATGCTAAAAATTTTGAGGAAGCGTTCATAAAAATAGCAACGGGGGGCGAATTATAATATGAGAACATTAAACTTTGCAAAAAGAAATTTTAAGGAAATTATTAGAGACCCGTTAAGTTTAATTTTTGCCATAATACTGCCCTTGTTTTTACTCTTTATATTTCAACAATTTGATATACCTAATCAAAGTTATGAATTGGAAAACTTTACTCCCGGAATTGTAGTTTTTGGATTTTCTTTTATAACACTATTTACAGCTATGTTAATTAGCAAAGACAGAACAACATCATTATTAATAAGATTAGGAATTAGCCCAATGAAACCAATGGAATATATATTAGGATATATGTTATCAATTATTCCAATTATACTAATTCAAAATACATTATTTTTCATTTTAGCAATTATATTAGGATTAAGTTTTAGTATAAACATAATTTGGGCAATACTTGTGTCAATACTTATAGCAATATTATTTATTGCAATAGGAATAATTATAGGAAGTATTTCCTCTGAAAAGGCATCGTCCGGAATATCAAGTATAATAGTTCAGCTTGTATGCTTTACAAGTGGAATGTATTTTCCAAGAGAAGTGTTAGGAAATGTTTTTAGAAAGATTTGTGAATATTTGCCTTTTGAATCTTGTTTAACAATATTAAAAGGAGTAATGAATAATCGTTTAAACGATATAACAATAAGAAATATTACTATATTTGTTATTTATACTTTTGCTATTTTAGTTATATCAGTAATAATTTTTAAAAAGAAAATGATAAGCGATAATAAATAATTAAATGAATCCGAATTTATCAATCCCTTGTTTACAAAAACCCAAGGTTAGTGTATAATATATGTAAGCTTTTATGAGAGGTAAAGTTTATGTGGAATTTAAAAAAATCGGTTAATCTTACATTGTTTATAAATTATTTATTTATGCTCGCCCTTGCGGTGCTGACTTTCACAATGCCATATATTGCAACATGGTATGTTGAAACTATGCATAGAAGTGAGCAGTTACCAACCTTTATAATGGTAACCTATTATCCGTGTGTACCGTTTTGTGCCATTGCTTTGTGGTCGCTTCGGAATTTCCTTAAAAACATTAGGAATGGTAAAGTTTTTGTGGATGAAAACAGAAGGCATATAAGGGTGGTATCCATCTGTTGCATGATAGTGGCTCTGATATGTTTTGTGGGTGGCTTTTATTATAATCCGTTTTATATAGTAAGTGCCGCTGCCGCATTCTACTTCCTTAATGCGAGAATTGTGGGTAACACCATTGAAACAACTATAGTAAATAGCAACGAACAGGAAGAAATAAAAGAAAAAGAACAGTAAAATTTTTATATCCCCGAGATTTCGGGGATATTTTTTATTAAAATTTTAAAAATCATAAGTGAGTAAACGAGAGAAAAAAAGAGAAAACGAGAGAAAAAAAGAGATATCGGAATTTATTTTAATTTTTTCAAAAATATGTGTTGACTTTGTCTGCGAGGTATGGTATTATATTTTGGCTAAAAGAGATTTAAAACAAAAATGGAGGAAAAAGAATATGTCTACTTTTATGGCAAAACCTGCTGAAATTCAGCGCAAGTGGTATATTGTAGACGCTGCTAACAGACCGCTCGGCCGTACTGCAACAAAGGTTGCTGATTTGCTCCGCGGTAAAGGCAAGCCTGAATTTACCCCTCATGTTGATTGCGGTGACCATGTTGTTGTAATCAATGCTGATAAAGCAGTTTTAACTGGTAAGAAATTAGAAAAGAAATTCTATCGCCGTCACACAGGTTATATCGGTGGTCTTAAAGAGGTTCAGTATTCAACTCTTATGGCTACCCGTCCTGAACTTGCAATGGAACTTGCAGTTAAGGGAATGGTTCCCGATACAACTATCGGCAGAAAAGCATTAACAAGACTTCATGTTTATGCCGGCGAGAATTACGCTCAGGTTGCTCAGAAACCCGAGAAACTCGAATTTTAAGAAAGGAGCAGATTGAATTATGTTTGAAGGTAAACCTTATTTTTACGGAACAGGTAGAAGAAAGAGTTCCGTTGCACGTGTTCGCGTTTACAGCGGTACAGGTAAAATCACCATCAACGATAGAGATATCGATGATTACTTCGGTCTTGAAACACTCAAACTTATCGTTCGTCAGCCCCTTAACTTAACCGAAACAGCTGATAAGTTCGATATCGTTTGTCGTGTAGCAGGCGGCGGTGTAACAGGTCAGGCAGGTGCTATCCGTCACGGTATTTCCCGTGCACTTCTTCAGTACAATGAAGAGCTCCGTCCTGAACTCAAGAAGGCAGGTCTTCTCACTCGTGACCCTCGTATGAAGGAAAGAAAGAAGTACGGTCTCAAGGGCGCGCGTCGTGCACCTCAGTTCTCAAAGAGATAATTTCTTTATTATCACAATTTACAGCACTCACGAAAGTGGGTGCTGTTTTTTTGTGCACGACTTCGCGGCTCGTCGTGGCGCTGACGGCGCCCGTACCCTCTGTCGCTTTCGCGACATCTCCCTACACTGTAGGGAGTAACCTCAGTTCCGGGAGAGATAATTATTTTATTATCGAAATTTTACAAGCTTCGTGGAAACACGGAGCTTGTTTTTTTATCTTATGTAAAGAATTTATATACAAATCAAAAGTTTTTATACTTGACAAGGTTTGGCTTATAGTTTATTATGCAAGTGAAGAATTTTTAGGGGTGTGCCAAATGAATAAAAATGCTTTAAAACCGGTAACTGAAAAACTGCAGTTTGATGTTGTTGTTATCGGCGGAGGTATGGCGGGAATATGTGCTGCAATCGCTTCCGCAAGGCAGGGTGCAAAAACTGCTCTTGTGCAGGATAGACCCGTGCTTGGCGGTAACGCATCAAGTGAAATCCGAATGCATATAACCGGTGCCACAAGGCATGGTCAGGCAGGCCGAGATAATCTTCGTGAAACGGGTATAATCGAAGAAATTTTGCTTGAAAACAAGCACCGCAACCCCGAACATTCTTATGGGCTTTTTGATACACTTCTTTGGGAAAAGTGTAACTATCAGGAAAATCTTTCCCTTTATCTTAATACATATATAAACGAAGTAAATGTCCAAAATGGAAAAATATTGAGTGTTAGTGGAACACAAATGTCAACCGAAAAGCAGTTGAAATTCGTATCTAAGATGTTTATTGACTGCACGGGAGATGGCTCAATTAGTGAAAAAAGCGGCGCCGAATATCTTTTTGGTAGAGAAAGCGCATCCGATTTTGGCGAGAGCGGTGCCGTTGATAAGACCGACACCGTAACACAGGGTAATTCTATCCAGTTTCGTTCGCTTGATGCAGGGCGAGAAGTGCCTTTTGAGCGACCTTCTTGGGCTTATGATTTTTCGGGCGAAGAATGGCCTTATAAAATAAACTTTGCAGAAATCACAAGCGGATATTGGTGGGTTGAACTTGGAGGCACTAAACTTAACACGCTAACTGATGCAGAAGAAATCAAGGAAGAACTTTTAAAGGTTATTTACGGAATTTGGGATATAATCAAAAACCATAGTGCGAAAAAAGAGGAAGCAAAGAACTACTATCTTGATTGGATAGGTTTTGTTTCGGCAAAGCGAGAGAGCCGCAGGGTAATGGGTGACTATGTTTTAACCGAAAATGATATCCTCCAAAACAGAGTGTTCGAGGATGCCATCTCCTATGGTGGATGGCATATTGATTCACACCGTCCTGAAGGTTTTTATGCTTTCGTAAATGAAACCGAACACACCGAGGATAAAACAGTTGTGTTTGACGGAATTTACACCGTTCCTTATAGAAGTATCTATTCAAAAGATATTGATAATTTGTATCTTGGTGGTAGATGTATAAGCGCAACGCATAGAGCATTTTGCTCGGCTCGTGTTATGGCCACTTGTGCAGTAGCAGGTGAGGCGGCAGGCATTGCGGCGGCTTTGGCTGTAAAAAAAGGAAAAACTGCAAGGCAATTGCTTGAAGATATAACAGAACTTCAACAACTCATTCTCAAAAATGGTTGTTATATCCCAGAATTTAAAAATGAGGATAAAAATGATAAGGCGAGAATGGCGCATATAACAGCTACGAGTGAAGAAAAAGGTTTTGAAGCAATTAATGTAATAAACGGAGTATCACGACCTGTTGGAGAGAACAGTAATATGTGGCAATCTTGTGGCCTTGGCGAAAGCATTTCGCTTAAGTGGGATGAGCCGCAAAGTATTAGCGAGGTTGAGTTGACCTTTGATTCTAATCTCTCGGTTGAAATTATGATTTCGCTTTCTAACTGGCACAAGGTAAAACAGGAAAACGATGTACCCGAAACTATCGTTAAAGATTATAAGGTGGAATATATTCTTGATGGCAAGGTAGTAGGTACTAAAGCAATTAAGAATAACAATCAGCGTGTAAATATCATAAAGGCTGATAACCTTTGCGATGAAATTAAGGTAACAGTAGAGCAAACGCGAGGTTTCCGTGCCGCAAGAATTATGGAAATCAGAGTTTACTAAAGGAGTGTAATTCATGAGATTATCATATTCAACAATTTCTCTTATGCATTATGGTTTAGAAATGGCGCTTGAAAAGATTAGTAAGGCGGGATATGACGGAGTGGATTTCTCCTATGATGTTTCGGTCGATTTTGAGGGGACAGGCGATAATTACAAGGAATATGCATATAAAGCAAAGGATTTGCTCGATAAATACGGACTTGAGTGCGTCCAGGCGCACGCCCCTTATGATATGAAAGAGAATAATATTTTTGATGAGAGCGACCCGTTATTTTTAAGGGTGGTCCGCTCGATTGAGTCGGCATCTATTTTGGGTGCTAAAAATATAGTTGTTCATTCGATAGATGTTTCGCCTTCTAATGATGTGAATGAATTGAATTATCGTTATTATAAAGCGCTCCAGCCTTATGCCGAAAAGTTTGATATGGTAATAGGTGTTGAAAATCTTTGCTCTTGGCTTCCTAAATATAGAATGCATTTAGGTAGACATTCAAGACCGAGTGAAATGAATGCTTTTGTTAGAAGCCTTAATTCACCGCATTTCGCCGTTTGCGTGGATGTAGGTCACGCCGCAATTACAGGTATAGAGCCTGAGGATTACATCGCAAACATAGATGCTGATTTGCTCAAAATATTACATATCCACGATAACGACCATATATTTGATAGCCACGTGCTTCCATATATGGGTGTTCTTGATTTTGAAAAGATTGCTTGTGCACTTAAAAGCAAGGGATATGATGGCGATTTTTCGTATGAGGTAGGACATTTTATAAGTAAATTGCCCGATGCACTTGTAGATAAAGCACTCAGCTTTTCGGTTGATGTGGGAAGATATCTTATTTCAAAAATCGAAGGATAGAAAAATATATATAGAAAGAATGTCAATAACGATATTGACATTCTTTTTCTTATAAAGTAAAATTAAACGTAAGAAATTTTGAGGTTTTTGGAGGGCGAAAATGCCTTTTTTACCTATCACTAAAAAAGAAATGACCGAGCGCGGATGGGATGCTGCCGATTTCATAATTGTTACAGGGGATGCCTATGTTGACCATCCCTCTTTTGGTACTGCAATAATTTCGAGAGTGCTTGAGTCCGCAGGTTATAAGGTTTGTATTGTTTCGCAGCCGAGAAGCGATGAAGATTATATGCGTTTCGGTAAGCCAAAGTATGCTTTCCTTGTGAATAGTGGAAATATCGACTCTATGGTGGCTCATTATACCGCCGCTAAAAAGAGAAGAAGCGATGATGCATATACTCCGGGCGGAAAATCGGGCGCAAGACCTGACCGTGCCGTTATAGTTTACTGTAAGAATATTAGGAAAATTTATGGGGAAGTACCAATTGCAATAGGGGGAATAGAGGCATCTCTTCGCCGATTTGCTCATTATGATTATTGGGATGACAAGGTGCGCCCGTCTATCCTTTTGGATTCCACTGCCGATTTGCTTATGTTCGGTATGGGCGAAAAACATATTTTAGAAATTGCAAACAGACTTGAAAATGGTGAAGATATATCTAATCTCACCGATATTAAAGGCACCTGCTATGCAGTTAAAACCAAGGATTATAAGCCGATGAGCGTTAAAGAATGTCCAAGCTTTGATGCGGTGAAAGCACCTGACGAAAAGGGAAAAATCAAGTATGCCGAGGCCACTAGGATTCAACAATCAGAGCACGATAGTGTTAGAGGTAAAACTGTAATACAACGTCACGGAGAATATATAGTTGTTCAAAATCCACCTATGCCACCTCTATCAACCGAGGAAATGGATAGCGTTTATTCGCTTCCTTTTATGAGAGATTATCATCCGTCATATAAGGCTCTTGGCGGAGTGCCGGGCATTGAAGAGGTTAAATTCTCTATTATTCATAATAGAGGCTGTTTTGGTGCTTGTAACTTCTGCTCGCTTGCATACCATCAAGGTAGGGCTATCAGTTGCCGAAGTCACGAGTCGGTAATTGATGAGGCTAAAAAAATTACTGAGATGGATGATTTTAAGGGGTATATTCACGATGTTGGCGGACCAACCGCCAACTTCCGTGCGCCCTCTTGCAAAGGGCAGGATAAAAACGGAATGTGTGCTGATAAAAAATGCTTAGCTCCCACTATGTGCCCTGCGGTGCAGGTTGACCACAGTGATTACCTTGAACTTTTGAGAAAACTTCGCGCATTGCCTAAAATTAAAAAGGTGTTTATTCGTTCGGGAATAAGATTTGATTATCTTATCGCAGATAAGGATGAAAGTTTCTTTAAGGAGCTTGTTAAACACCACGTGAGCGGTCAGTTAAAGGTGGCTCCCGAGCATTGTTCGGCGAATGTATTAAAGCGAATGGGCAAACCGCCAATAGAGGTTTACAACCGTTTCAAAAAGCGCTTTTATGAGTTAACACAAGGTATGGGCAAAAAGCAGTTCTTGGTGCCTTATCTTATGTCCTCGCATCCGGGTAGTACTGTGAATGATGCTATCGAGCTTGCAAAGTTCCTAAAGAGAGAGGGAATGCACCCCGAACAAGTTCAAGATTTCTACCCAACTCCGGGTACAGTTTCAACCTGTATGTTTTATACGGGAATAGACCCGCTTACAATGGAAAAGGTGTATGTTCCTAAAACACCTGCAGAAAAGGCGGAGCAAAGAGCACTACTACAGTATTTCAAACCCGAAAATAAAGAAATAGTTATTAAGGCACTAAGAAAAGCGGGTAGACACGACCTTATAGGAACGGGCAAAAATTGCCTTGTTGCACCTATCCCACAAAAAAATACAGGCGGGAAAAAGGCTTTCCAAAACAATGCCAAAAGAAAGCCGAAACGCTGTAAATAATATATATAATAAATATAAAAAATAAATACACATACACTTGACACATATATAGGTTTATGATATAATATTTCAAAATAAATCTTTAATTCGGTGCTGTGACATCGGCAAGATTGATAATGATTGTAGTTTGTCAAAACGCTGAAAAGCGCTTCGACAAGCCACTTTTTAAGCGGCTTGAGCAAAATTAAATTGTATAATTTAATTTTGCACGACACTCATTGCAATGGGTATGGACAAATTTTCAAAAAAATTTGCGACAAAATCAAAGATTTTGTGTCGAAACATCCCTGTTTCGACTAACCATAACCATTATAAAATGTGTTAAAGGCTGTGATTTGAGTCACAGTATTTTTGTGTGCTTTCTTTTCGGTCTTGCTTTGTGGCAAGGCCGTTTTTTTAGGAGAAAATTATGAAGATTAATTTCGAAAACTGTTTTAAATATGAAAATAACGGTTTTAGTAAAACTGCTGCCCACGCTGTTCAAATCGGCGAGAGCAACGGTTTTGAATCTACTTTCTCTAATTGTTATATTTTCCCCGCTTTTTGTGATGTGCATGTTCATCTCAGAGAGCCGGGTTTTTTTTATAAGGAAACGATAAAGAGCGGAACTATGGCCTGCGCGGCGGGGGGATACAGTGATGTTTTCTCAATGCCAAACCTAAATCCTGTTCCAGACTCAAAGGCTTCACTTGAGAACCAACTTAATATTATAAAGCGTGATGCGGTAATAAATGTTCACCCCTACGCTTCGATAACGAAAGGTCAAAAGGGCGAGGAACTTTCGCCGTTCGAGGAGTTAACCGATGCTATAGCCTTTTCGGATGACGGTAGGGGAGTGCAAAGCCCCGAAATGATGAAAGCGGCAATGCTAAAAGCGAAAGAACTTGGTAAAATAATCGTTGCCCACTGTGAAGATAACTCGTTGCTAAACGGCGGATATATCCACGATGGCGAGTATGCAAAGGAACACGGCCATAAGGGAATATGCAGTGAAAGTGAATGGGGCCCGATTAAGCGAGATATAGAACTTTTAAGGCAAACAGGTGCGAGTTACCACGTGTGCCATATATCCACAAAGGAAAGTGTTGCACTGATAAGAAGGGCTAAAGCCGAGGGGCTGGATATAACCTGCGAAACTGCACCGCACTATCTTGTGCTTAATGATAATGACTTAAAGGAAGACGGTAGGTTTAAAATGAACCCACCGATTAGAAGCGAAGAGGATAGACTTGCACTAATCGAGGGAATAAAGGATGGAACTATCGATATGATAGCAACCGACCATGCACCCCACAGTGCTGAAGAAAAGGCGGGGGGCTTAAAGGATAGCCTTATGGGAGTTGTAGGTATTGAAACTGCATTCCCCGTTATGTATACCTTCCTTGTGAAAAAAGGAATAATAACGCTCGAGCGCTTAATAGAGCTTATGAGTATAAACCCGAGAAAGCGTTTCGGCCTTCCTCAAACTAAAGATTTTTGTGTATATAATCTTGATGAAGAATATATAGTAAATCCCGATGATTTTCTATCAAAGGGTAGGGCAACACCGTTTAAAGATGTTAAGGTGTCCGGAAGAAACCTATTAACTGTTGTAAATGAAAATACTGCTTATATAAAAACGGAGGAATAAATTATGGCAAAGAGAACTGATTTAAAGAAGATTTTAATTATAGGCTCAGGCCCTATCGTTATAGGTCAGGCGGCTGAGTTTGACTATGCAGGCACACAGGCTTGTCTTGCACTTAAAGAGGTGGGCTATGAGGTAATTCTTTGTAACTCTAACCCTGCAACCATTATGACCGATACCACAATTGCCGATAAGGTTTATATGGAGCCATTAACCCTTGAATATATTGCAAAGATTTTAAGATACGAGCGTCCCGATGCTATCGTTCCAGGTATCGGTGGTCAAACAGGTCTTAACCTTGCTATGCAGCTTGAGAAAAAAGGTATCTTAAAGGAGTGCGGTGTTGAACTTTTAGGTACAAGCAGTGAAAGTATTGAACGTGCCGAGGATAGAGAACTCTTTAAAGAACTTTGCCAGGAAATCGGTGAGCCTACTATTCCTTCTGAAATTACTTATAATCTTGATGAAGCCAAGGAGGCTGCAGCAAGAATCGGTTATCCTGTTGTTCTCCGCCCGGCTTTTACTCTCGGTGGTACAGGTGGCGGCTTTGCTTATAACGAGGAAGAACTTGTTGAGGTTGGAACAAATGCCTTTAAACTTTCTCCTGTTCATCAGGTTCTTATTGAGAAGAGTGTTAAGGGATATAAAGAAATCGAGTTTGAGGTTATGCGTGACTCTAATGACCATGCTATAACAATATGTGGTATGGAAAATATCGACCCTGTTGGTGTTCATACAGGCGACTCGTTGGTTGTAGCACCTATTCTCACACTTAACGACCACGACCTTAAAATGCTTAATGACAGTGCTATAAAGATTATTAAGGAATTAAAAATCGAGGGCGGTTGTAACGTTCAGTTTGCCTTGAACCCCGATACAAGTGAGTATTATCTCATTGAAGTTAACCCAAGAGTTTCTCGTTCATCTGCATTAGCATCCAAAGCAAGTGGATACCCAATTGCACGAGTTACTGCTAAAATTGCGGTTGGTATGGCACTAGAGGATATTAAAATTGCCAACACAACTGCGGCATTTGAGCCAAGTCTTGATTATATAATCACAAAGTTACCCCGATTCCCGTTCGATAAGTTCACCTCTGCTTCTAATGTTCTTGGAACACAGATGAAGGCAACAGGTGAGGTTATGGGTATAGGCTCTACACTTGAAGAGAGTTTGCTTAAGGGCACACGCTCACTTGAAATCGGTGTTAACCATCTTTACCATCATAAATTTGATGATATGAGTGATGATGAACTGCGCACATATATCGGCGAGTTCAGGGATGATAATCTCTTTGCAATAGCAGAACTTCTTTACAGAGGTGCAACTGTTGAAGAAATTCACAATATAACTAAGATAACTGCATTTTTCCTTGAGGCAATTAAACGCATCATTGATATGGAAAGAAGTCTTAAGGAAAATCCGCGCAACTTAAGTGTTTTAAGAGATGCTAAGAAGATGGGCTTCTCGGATAAATATGTTGCAAGAATGTGGGAATGCGAGGAAATTGAGGTTTATAATTTCCGTAAAGAAAATAATCTCTTACCTTCATTCCGTATGGTTGATACTTGTCATACAGGTGCGTATATACCTTACTTCTATTCTTCTTACACAGGCGAAAATGCATCGGTTCTTACTGATAAAAAGAAGATAATCGTTTTAGGCGCAGGTCCTATCCGTATCGGTCAGGGTGTTGAGTTTGACTATTCAACAGTTCACGCCGTAACAACCATTAAGAATTCAGGCTATGAGGCTATTATTATAAATAACAACCCCGAAACAGTTTCAACCGACTATACCTGTTCGGATAAGCTCTATTTTGAGCCGCTAACCCCCGAAGATGTTATGAACATCGTTGATTTCGAAAAACCTGAGGGTGTTATTGCTTCGCTCGGCGGTCAAACCGCAATTAATCTTGCAGAACCGCTTATGAAACGTGGAGTTAAGATTATCGGTACCGATTGCGATGCTATTGAACGTGCAGAAAACAGAGATAGTTTTGAAAAGGTGTTAAAGAGCCTTGATATTCCACAGCCTAAGGGTAAGGCGGTTACCAATATTGAAGCAGGTGTTGCAGCCGCCGCTGAAATCGGTTATCCGGTGCTTGTTCGTCCGTCATTCGTATTGGGTGGCAGAGCAATGCAAATCGTTGCCGATGAAGAGCAACTTCGCCACTACCTCAAAACCGCAGTTGAAATCGATGAGGACAAGCCCGTTCTCGTTGATAAGTATATCTCGGGTAAAGAGGTTGAAGTTGACGCTATCTGCGATGGCAGAAGCGTATTTGTGCCTGGTATTATGGAGCTTGTTGAGAGAACAGGTATCCATAGCGGTGACTCGATAAGCGTTTATCCAACCTTCAGCATATCAAATAAGGTTAAAGGCATTATTCTTCAGTATGCTAAGAAGTTAGGTCTTGAAATTGGAATAGTTGGTCTTTATAATATTCAGTTTATCGTTGATGAAAATGACGATGTTTATATTATCGAGGTTAACCCCCGTTCTTCAAGAACTGTTCCTTTCCTTTCAAAAGCAACAGGATATAGCCTTGCAGATATTGCAACAGAGGTTATTCTTGGTAAGTCGTTAAAAGAACAGGGAATATTCGATATCTATCCTGAAGAGAAAAAGCGCTTCTATGTTAAGGTGCCGGTATTCTCATTCAACAAGATAAGAGGACTTGATGCTTATCTTTCACCTGAAATGAAGTCCACAGGTGAAGCAATAGGATACGATGATTCTTTACAAAGAGCGGTTTATAAAGCTCTTCAGGCATCGGGAATGAAATTGCAGAATTATGGTACTGTTTTTGCAACAATTGCTGACAGTGATAAGGAAGAGGCATTACCGCTCATCCGCCGCTTCTATGATTTAGGTTTCAATATTCAGGCAACACAGGGAACTGCAGATTTCTTAAAGAAAAATGGAATCCGCACACATGTGCTTAAAAAGATTGGTGAGGATAACGAGGAAATTCCTGCAGCTATCCGTCAGGGACATATCGCTTATGTTATTAATACAAAGGATATCAATTCTACAGGAGTTTCAAAGGATGGTCTTGAAATCCGCAAGTGCGCAACTGAAAATAATGTAACACTCTTTACTTCACTCGATACAGTAAGGGTGCTTCTCGATGTGATTGAGGATACAACATTCCGTATCTCTACTATTGATGCATAAATTTTTAGAAAAATAGGTGTTATTATGACACAGGGAATTTATAAAATACTCTTAAATGAAAAGCTAACCGATACTGTTTTTAAAATGATTTTAGAGGGCGATACCTCCAATATTACAGCATCGGGACAGTTTATTAACATTAAACTTGAGGGGAAATATTTGCGCCGTCCAATATCCATATTCGATTATTCTGATAAGGATATAACCATAATCTATAAGGTTGTGGGGGCGGGTACCGAGCAAATGAGTGAAATGGAAGTGGGCGAAGAGCTCGATGTTCTTGTAGGCCTCGGTAACGGCTATTCAACCGAAAAAAGCGGCGAAAAACCGCTTCTTATCGGCGGTGGCGTGGGTGTTCCACCACTTTATAACCTTGCTAAAAAACTCATTGCAGACGGTAAGGATGTAACCGTAATATTAGGTTTTAACACAAAATCTGAAATCTTCGCAGAGAAAGATTTTGCCGATTTAGGCGCAAAAGTACTTGTTGCTACTGCAGACGGAAGTTACGGTGTTAAAGGATTCGTTACAGATGCTATGAATGATGTTGATTATACCTATTTCTACACCTGTGGACCCGAGCCAATGTTCAGAGCAATAGAAAAAACTGCTATCACTTCGGGTCAGTATAGCTTTGAAGAGCGAATGGGTTGCGGCTTTGGCGCTTGTATGGGCTGCAGCTGCAAAACTAAATACGGAAACAAGAGAATTTGTAAGGACGGACCGGTTCTTGAAAGGGAGGAGATAATATGGTAAGTACCAAGGTAGACCTTTGCGGTATAACGCTTGATAATCCAATTATCCCCGCAAGCGGAACTTTCGGTTTCGGTTATGAATTTGCCGAGCTTTATGATATTAACTGCCTTGGAAGTTTCTCCTTTAAGGGCACAACAAGGGATGCGAGATTTGGAAACCCAACACCGAGAATTGCTGAGTGTGAGGCAGGTCTTATTAATGCGGTTGGACTTCAAAATCCAGGTGTTGATAAGGTTATATCCGAGGAACTTCCTAAATTAAAGGCTTGTTTTAACAAGCCTGTCATGGCGAATGTTAGCGGATTTTCGGTTGAGGATTATGCCTATACGGTTGAAAAACTTGATGCCGAGAGCCAAATCGGTTGGTTTGAGGTTAATGTTTCTTGTCCTAACGTTCACGGCGGTGGAATGAGTTTTGGAACTTCGCCCGATGCGGCAGCTGAGGTAACACGAGCAGTAAGACAAAAGACTGACAAGCCGATAATTATTAAGTTATCTCCTAATGTTACCGATATCGTTTCAATAGCCAAGGCTTGTGAGGATGCGGGAGCAGATGCAATAAGCCTTATAAACACTCTTCTCGGTATGAGAATTGATTTAAAGACTAAAAAGCCGATAATTGCCAACAAAATGGGCGGTTTTTCGGGACCTGCAATAAAACCTGTTGCACTTAGAATGGTTTATCAGGTTTTTGATGCGGTTAAAATTCCAATCGTTGGAATGGGTGGAATTGCAACCGCTGAGGATGTTATAGAAATGATGCTCGCAGGCGCTACTGCGGTAGAGGTGGGTGCACAGAATTTGGTTGACCCATTTGCCTGTCGTGATATTATAAACGATTTACCTGTCGTTATGGAAAAATACGGCATTAAAGATTTAAAAGAAATTATAGGAGGCGCTCACTAATGGGTAAGGATGTTATTGTTGCTTGTGACTTCGCAAGCAAAGAGGCGGTTATGAATTTTCTTGATAAGTTTACCGATTGCAAGCCTTTCGTTAAAATCGGTATGGAACTTTACTATGCGGAGGGTCCGCAAATCGTTAAAGAAATAAAGGCAAGGGGTCACAAGATTTTCCTTGATTTAAAACTTCACGATATTCCTAATACAGTTAAGAAGAGTATGGCGGTTTTATCAAACCTTGATGTTGATATGACCAATCTTCACGCCGCAGGAACAATCACAATGATGCAGGGCGCCCTTGAGGGTCTCACCCGTCCTGACGGAACAAGACCTTTGCTTATAGCTGTTACTCAGCTTACCTCTACCGACCAGGAGAGAATGGAAAACGATTTACTTATAAAAGAGCCTATTGATAAGGTTGTTATGCACTATGCTCACAATGCGATGGTAGCAGGGCTTGATGGTGTTGTTTGTTCGCCACTTGAAGCAGGCAAGGTGCATGAAACTTGCGGCGAGAAGTTCTTAACAGTAACCCCCGGCGTCCGCTTTGCAGACGGCGATATCGGTGACCAAAAGAGAGTTATGACACCTGCCGAGGCAAAGAGAATCGGTAGTGACTATATCGTTGTAGGAAGACCTATAACCGCCGCAGAAGACCCCGTTGCAGCATATAAGAGATGCGTTGAAGAATTTGTAGGAGAGTAAGAAAATGGAAAGCTATAAAAGAGAATTTATTCAGTTTTTAGAGAGTGCAGGCGTTTTAAAGTTTGGCGATTTTACCGCTAAATCGGGTAGAAAAATTCCTTACTTTATAAATGCAGGAGATATTAAAACAGGCGAACAAATTTGTAAACTTGGTGAGTTTTATGCAAAGGCATACTTTGAAAAGGTTGGAAACAAGAAAACCGTACTTTACGGACCTGCGTATAAAGGTATCCCGATTTCAGTATCGGTTGCAGTAGCACTTGCTAAGAACGGACTCGATGTTCCTTTCTTCTTCAATAGAAAAGAGGAAAAGGACCACGGCGAAGGCGGAGTTTTCGTAGGCTATAAGCCACAGGAAAATGAGGAAATCGTAATCGTTGAGGATGTTATCACTGCAGGTACAGCAATCAGAGAGAGTATGGAAATTCTATCATCTCTAAAGGGCACAAAGGTTGCCGCTACCTTCGTTATGGTAGACCGCAAGGAAAAGGGCAAAACCGAAAAGAGCGCTATGGCAGAGGTTGGCGAGGAATTTGGTTTCCCAGTATACTCTGTTGTGGATGTTTATGATATTATCGAATATCTCGAAGAGGATGAGAAGAACCGCGAGAACGTTGATAGAATAAAGAAGTATCTTGAAGTGAATGGTGCTAAATAATAAAAGTGAAAGGAACTTTTCTATGAGAAGTTTAATCAGTATCCTTGATTTAAGCGTTGACGAGATAGATGAACTTGTGTCTACTGCGAATGATATAATCGAAAATCCGCAAAAGTACAGTGAAAAGTGTAGAGGTAAAAAACTTGCAACGCTTTTCTTCGAGCCTTCAACAAGAACAAGGCTTAGTTTTGAAGCGGCTATGTATGAACTCGGTGGAAATGTTATCGGTTTTTCCGAGGCTCAAAGTTCATCGGCGGCAAAGGGCGAAAGCGTTGCCGATACTGCTAAAACAATATCCTGCTATGCGGATATAATCGCTATGCGTCATCCAAAAGAGGGCGCACCCTTAGTTGCATCAATGAATGCAACTATCCCTGTTATAAATGCGGGTGACGGCGGCCATAACCACCCAACCCAAACACTAGCCGACCTGCTTACAATTGCAAGAGAAAAGGGAAGATTTGATAATCTTACGGTAGGACTTTGTGGTGACCTTAAATTTGGCAGAACAGTTCATTCTTTAATTGAAGCACTTTCACGCTATGCGGGAATTAAATTTGTGCTTATTTCACCTGATGAATTAAAACTTCCGAGTTATATAAAAAAGGATGTTCTTAAGAAAAAAGGAATTGAATATAAACAGGTAAGCACAATTGAAGAGGTTATCGGCGAACTCGATATCCTTTATATGACAAGGGTGCAAAGGGAACGATTCTTCAATGAAGAAGATTATTTAAGACTTAAGGATACATATATCCTAACCCCCGAAAAATTAAAGGGTGCAAAGAGTAGTCTTTCGGTTATGCACCCACTACCTCGTGTTAATGAAATCAGTGTTGCGATAGATGATGACCCACGTGCTTGCTACTTTAAACAGGTGCTTAACGGAAAATATGTGAGAATGGCACTCATTCTCAAGTTATTAGGGGTGAAGTAATGAAGATAGATGCCATTGTAAACGGAATTGTTATAGACCACATTACTGCGGGAAAGGCTATGAGAATATATAACCTTTTAGGTCTTAATTCACTTAATGCCCCCGTTGCACTTATACAGAATGTAAGCAGTAAAAAAATGGGTAAAAAGGATATTATAAAAATCGATTCCGATATAACACTTAATACAGATGTTTTAGGCTATGTTGACCCGGGTGTTACAGTAAGTATAATTAAAAATGGTGTTACGGTAGAAAAGAAAAGCATAGATTTACCTGAAAAATTAACCAATGTTATTTTCTGTAAAAACCCAAGATGCATAACCTCAACAGAACAAGAATTACCTCACGTATTTACTCTTACTGATAAATCCCAACAGGTTTATCGCTGTATGTACTGTGAAACAAAAGCAAAAACAGAATAATTATAATTAAACGGAATGGAGAGCAACTCCATTCCGTTTTCTTTTGGATAAAAAATACATTTTTAGCACATAAATATTAGTGGAAAATGGGAAGTGATATTGTGAAGCACGACCTTGAACAGTTTAAAACACTGCTTCGTGCCCTGGTTGTTTTAATTCTTGTAATGTGTCAGAGCCTTATCTTTGCTTATGCTTGGTTAAGATTTTATAACCAACTTATACTTGTAACCTTTGCGGGTAAAGGAAATGTTATGATGCTTTTCTTTTATGCGGCTTTTTTAATACTCTTTTTGCATGTGTTTGAGGGATTAAAATTTGGCATACACAAGACTATAAGTATGGTAATATCACAGGTCTTGGCGGTTATTACAACAAACTTTACGATTTATCTGCAGATAGTGCTTATGGCGAAAAGATTTGTTACCTTTATCCCAATGTTTTATGCAACAATTGTTAGTTTAATCAGCGCAGTTTTTTTAACCGTTGGCAGCGATTTTGTTTTTCGCAAATGTTTTCCACCAAGAAGAATATTGCTTATTTATGATGCCTATGAACCGAGCATTTTTATTAAAAAACTTGCTTCTAGAAAGGATAAATATTTTGTTGAGAGGGTTGTTAATATTTCGGTTGGAATTCCAACTCTTGAAAAACTAATTAGGAGTGCACAGGGTGTAATAATATACGATGTTCATTCTAGCACAAGAAATAAACTTCTTAAACTTTGCTTTAAACACGATGTAAGGGCATATACAACTACAAAGGTTTCGGATGTTCTTATTCGTAGTGCAGAAAGATTACATGTTTTTGATACACCCTTACTTGTTTATTCTAACAATAATCTTTCCTTTCGGCAACGGTTTGTAAAACGCTCTATGGATATAATAATTTCATTATTGCTTTTGAGTGTGCTTTCGCCACTTTTCTTTGTATGCGCACTGGCTATAAAACTGTATGATGGAGGTCCTGTTTTCTTCCGTCAAAAAAGAACAACTATAAACGGAAAAATTTTCAACATTCACAAATTCAGAAGTATGGTTGTGGATGCGGAAAAGGATAAGAAACCATGCCCTGCAACCGATAATGACCCAAGAATAACCCCCATAGGTAGAATAATAAGGTTTTGCCGAATGGATGAATTGCCGCAACTTATAGATGTTCTTGTTGGAAATATGAGCCTTGTAGGTCCAAGACCTGAAAGGGATGAATATACAGAAAAATATACAAAGGCTGTACCGGAATTTGAATATCGACTTAAGGTCAGAGCAGGCCTTACAGGGTATGCTCAACTTTACGGAAAGTATAATACTTCGCCCTATGATAAACTTCAACTTGATTTGATTTATATTCAAAATTATTCATTTTTGCTTGATATTCAAATAATGCTTATGACCTTAAAGGTTATATTTTTACCCGAAAGCACCGAGGGTTTTAGTATAAAAGAGCAAAAATAAAAAACCAATATCGTAACGATATCGGTTTTTGACATAATTTATGTTCCGCACATTTTCATAACAAGACTGTGTGGTAATATCTTTGCGAGGATTCGGTAAAATTTATAGAATGCACGGCAGGTGTAAACGCTGCGTTTCTTGCTTGAAGCCTGAAGAGATTTTTCTGCCATAGTTTTTGGATTTACACGAGGGAGTGTATCAAAGGTAAAACTGTTGCCTTTTTCTATTCCTGCAACGGATAAAAATTCAGTACTCATAGGACCGGGGCAGATAGCGATAACATTTATCTTTCTGCCTTTGAGCTCACTTCTCATTGCACGTGAAAGGCTCATAACATAAGCCTTGGTTGATGAGTAAACCGCCATTCTCGTATTAGGTGCAAAAGATGCTATTGAACAAGAGTTTATAATTTCGCCGCCCTTGTTCATAAAGGGTAGGCAAATCGCACTCATAACCGTTAAGGCTTCACAGTTGAGCCTCACCATAGCGGCATTTTCTTCACTTGAGAGCTCATCGAAATTACCGAGTTTCCCAAAACCTGCGTTGTTTATAAGGAGTGATATATCGGGCTTTTCTTCGCTTAAAATGTTTTTCAGGTTATTTACATCATCTGTATTAGTTATATCGGCACGTATAACCTTAGTTTTTACCTTTATTTGCTGTGCTGCTTTTAGCAGTTTATCTTCTCTTCTTGCGATAAGCCATATTTCTTCAATATCGGGGCGTAATTTTTCACACGCTTTGGCAAACTCTACTCCAAGACCAGAAGAAGCACCCGTAATAACTGCAGTTTTCATATTTTTACCTCCTTTAATATGTATATAGATATATTATACATATACACTAAAAATATGGCAAGTAAAAAAACACTTGATTTTCGCAAAAGAAAGTGTTATAATAACGGCAGTACGTAGAAAGGTGAGTGGGGAAACCCGCTCACTTTTATTATGGTGTAAATTTGAAAAGTGGTGAAAAGAATGGCAGGTGCCGCAAATAAGGTTTTTGACCTTATTAAAGAAACCGTGGAAAACTGCGGTGTAGAACTTTGGGATGTTCGCTTTGTTAAAGAGGGTGCATCATGGTATCTAAGGGTTTATATTGATAGTGAAAACGGAATATCAATAGATAACTGTACCGATGTTTCCCATGCGATAGACCCTATAATTGATGAGGCAGACCCAATTGATAAATCTTATTATCTTGAGGTTTGTTCGCCCGGAATTGAACGCGAGATAACAAGAGATGAACATTATGGAAAACTTATAGGTCAAAAAATAAAAATTAAACTTTATAAGGCTACCAATTCGGTTAAGGAGTTTTCAGGAACTCTCGCTGCGTTTGATGGTGAAGAAGTTTCACTTACTACCGAAAAGGGCGAAATGAAGTTTTCTAAAAAAGATATATCAAAAGCATACGTTTTGTTTGAATAATTAGGAGGAATAGGGAAAAATGGCTAAAAGACTTACCGCAAAAGAAAAAAAGGATGCAAAAGAGTTATTCGAAGCATTAAGACTTATGGAAGAGGAGAGAGGGATTCCTAAAGAATTCATTGCCGAAAAGGTTGCCGATGCAATAATTGTTGCGGCTCGTAAAGATTTCGGTGGAAACGATATCGTTTCTTGTATTATTGATACAGAAAAAGAAATTTTCAGCGTATTTGCAAGAAAAACAGTTGTTGAAACTGTTGAAAACCCATTTACAGAGATTTCTTTAGAAGATGCACTAAGCATTGATTCTAAGGCAAAAGAAAACGGATTTGTTGATATCAAACTTGATACCAAGAAGTTCGGAAGAGTAGTAGCACAGAATTCAAAGAACAACTTCCGTCAGGGTGTTAAAGAGGCGGAGCGCGGTCAGGCACTTGCAGAGTTCCAGAGTCACAATAGAGAACTTCTTACTGCCGTTGTTCAGCGTATAGACCCCAAGACAGGAAATGCTATTTTAACAATAGGTCATAACGAAGCAACGTTACCTAAACTCGAACAGGTTCCCGATGAAATCATTTTAGAGGGTGACCATATTAAAGTTTATGTTGTTGATGTTAAGGAGACCGACAGAGGTCCTAAGATTATGCTTTCAAGAACTCATCCGGGTCTTGTTAAGCGTCTCTTTGAGATGGAGGTTCCCGAGATATTTGACGGAACTATTGAAATCAAATCAATCTCACGTCAGGCAGGTTCAAGAACCAAGATTGCCGTTTGGTCTGCAAACGAAGAAATCGATGCAGTTGGCGCTTGTATAGGACCTAAGGGTGCACGTGTAAACAAAATTGTAGAAGAACTTGCGGGCGAGAAGATTGATATTGTTAAGTACAGTGATGACCCCACTCTCTATGTAAGTGAAGCACTTTCTCCTGCCAAGGTTGTTTCGGTTGAGATATTAAGCGAAGAGCCTAAGGTTTGTAAGGCAAGTGTTCCCGAGGCGCAACTTTCCCTTGCTATCGGTAATAAGGGACAGAATGTTCGTCTTGCCGCACGTCTTACAGGTTGGAAGATAGATATTCATCCCGAAAGTGGTTTCTTTGGTGAATAATAATGGGTACTAAGAAAATACCTATGAGAATGTGCACAGGTTGCAGAGAAATGCAACCTAAAAAAGAACTTATCAGAATAGTTAAAACCGCCGAAGGCGAAATTAAAATAGATGCCACGGGAAAACTCAACGGCAGAGGTGCATATATTTGTAAAAATGTCGAATGTTTAAGACGTGCGCAAAAGGCAAATGCTTTAAGCCGTGCTTTTGAAATGTCAATATCGCCTGAGGTTTACAGTCAACTTGAAACGGAGATAGAGTAGCATTGAATAAAAAGATATTAACGCTTTTGGGATTTGCTGCAAAGAGCGGAAATCTTTCCTACGGAATGCAAGCGACAAAATATTCCGTTTTAGGAAAAAAAGCAAAATTAGTTTTGATTTCCTATGAAATATCTGAAAAGAGCCGTAAAGAAATGGCGTATGTTTGTGATAAGTGCGCAATAAAATGTGTTGTTCTCGAAGAGTTTGATATAAACACCGTATCGGCCGCAATCGGTCGCAAATGCGGTATACTGTCGGTAAACGAAAAAGGGTTTGCCGAGTCAGTTTTGAAGACTTTACAAGGAGGAAATGCTAATGACAAATAAATATAAAATAAGTGATCTTGCTAAAGATTTTGGAATGGTGTCAAAAGAACTTTCTGCTTTCATTTCAAAAACTTTAGGGGTTGAAAAGAAATCCGGTGCATCCTTGAATGAGGATGAAATAGGTATAGTTTTTGATGCTATTACTAAGGCAAACACCGTTAAAAGTTTTAAAGAATACTTTGCTATGGGTGATGCTACAAGACAAGAGGAAGCCAAAAAACGTGAGGATGCTCAAAATAAAATGCTCGCAGAACAGATGGCAATTCTTGAACAGTTAAAGGCTGCTGCTGCGGCTCAGAATACTAAAGAGGCACCGAAAGAGGAGCCTAAGAAGGAAGAGCCTAAAAAAGAGGAGCCTAAGAAGGAAACTAAAAAAGCAGAGCCTAAGAAAGAGGCTAAGAAACCTGAAGTTAAAAAGGAAAAGGAACCTGAAATTGTTATCGTTCCGCCTAAAAAGGAAAAGGTACGCGGAGAGGCTCCAAACCGCGGTCCTGCACAACTTCGCCACGTTGATACAAGAATATCAAATGTAAATATTGATAAATATAACGAAAAGTATGAGAATATCGCTCCTGCTAACTCTATGAAGGATAACTACACACGTAAGCAGAAGATTAAGCAAAAATCTCAGGATTACCGCCGTCCTCAAGGAGCTAAGCGTGAGACAGAGGCAGATAAGATGAGGAGATTGCAACTTGAGAAAATCAAGAAAACCCCTATTACTGTTACTGTTGGCGAGGAAATCACAGTAGGTGAACTTGCCGCCGCTTTAAAGAAAACTGCGGCAGAAGTAATCAAAGAACTTCTTAAACTTGGAATGATGGCAACTGTTAATCAGGTAATCGATTACGATACTGCAGAAATTGTTGTAACTGAAATGGGCGCAAGAATTGAACGTGCAGTTGTTGTTACCATTGAAGAGCAAATTATGGATGATACAGAAGATACCGATGAGAACCTAAAGCCAAGAGACCCTGTTGTAGTTGTTATGGGTCACGTTGACCACGGTAAAACTTCACTTCTTGATGCTATTCGTAATACCGCCGTTACCAACACCGAGGCGGGCGGAATTACACAGCACATCGGTGCTTACAGGGTTAACTGTAAGGGTCAGGATATTACATTTCTTGATACACCTGGTCACGCAGCATTTACTTCTATGCGTCAGCGCGGTGCGATGGCAACAGATATTGCTATCCTCGTTGTTGCCGCAGATGATGGTATAATGCCACAGACCATTGAAGCAATCAACCACGCATGAGCCGCAGAAGTTCAGATAGTTGTTGCTATAAATAAGATGGATAAACCTGAGGCAAACCCCGACAGAGTTTTACAACAGTTAACCGAACATTCTGTTGTTCCTGAGCAATGGGGCGGTGACGTTATATGCGTACCCGTTTCGGCAAAAACACACGATGGTATCGATAACCTTCTCGAGAATGTTCTTCTCGTTGCTGAAATGATGGAATTAAAGGCTAACCCCGATAGACGCGCAAAGGGTGTTGTTATCGAGGCGCGTCTTGATAAGGGCAGAGGTCCTGTTGCAACACTTCTTGTTCAGAACGGAACACTTAATTCGGGCGATATAATTGTTGCTGGCACCTCGGTTGGACGTGTTCGTGTTATGACAAACGAAAACGGAAAGGTTCTTAAGGTTGCAGGTCCGAGCGTTCCTGTTGAAATTACAGGTCTCGCAGAAACTCCTGATGCGGGCGATACCTTTGATGCCGTTTCGGATGAAAGACTTGCACGTCAACTTGTTGAACAAAGAAAGCAAAAGGCTAAGGAAGAAATCTTTAACGCATCGCAAAAGGTTACTCTTGATAATCTCTTCTCGCAGCTTAGCGAGGGCGAACTCAAGGAACTAAAGATTATAGTTAAGGCCGATGTTCAGGGTAGCGTTGAAGCAGTAAAACAGAGCCTTGAAAAACTCTCTAACGAAGAAGTTAGAGTTAAGGTTATCCACGGCGGTGTTGGCGCTATCAACGAATCGGATGAAATGCTTGCAAAAACTTCGGGTGCTATTATCGTTGGATTTAACGTGCGTCCTGATGCAGTTGCAAAGGCAGCAGCCGATAAAGATGGCGTTGATATGCGTATGTACAGGGTAATTTATGACTGTATAGAAGAAGTAGAGGCCGCTATGAAGGGTATGCTTGCACCTAAGTACAGAGAAAGTGTTCTCGGCACTGTAGAGGTAAGAGATACCTACAAGATTTCCAACGTAGGCACTATTGCAGGTTGTTATATTACAGACGGTAAGGTAACAAGAGCATGTCAGATAAGAATTGTTCGTGATGGTATTGTTATTGCCGAAGATAAGATTGATTCCTTGCGCAGATTTAAGGATGATGTTAAGGAAGTAGCGCAGGGTTACGAGTGCGGTATAGGACTTGAAAAGTTTGCCGATATTAAGGTTGGAGATGTTTTCGAAGCCTTTATTATGGAGGAATATAGAGATTAATGGCAGGATTTAAAATTAACCGTATAACTTCGGATGTTAAAATTGCGCTTTCAGAGATTTTGCGTGAGGTTAAAGACCCAAGAGTAAGCAAACTCCTTAGTATTGTTAAGGTAGATGTTTCGGGAGACCTTTCTTATGCCACTGTTTATGTGAGCGCTATTGAAGGAAAAGAAAAAACAACTCAATCTGTTAAAGCACTTAAGGGCGCGGCGGGATATATCCGCCGTGAACTCGGTGCGAAACTCAAACTCCGCAAGGTGCCCGAGCTTCGCTTTGTTGCCGATAACTCGATTGAACACAGCGCCAATATCTCAAGAATAATTGAATCGTTTGAGGAAAGAAAAGATGAAGAACAAGATTAAGCCAGAGTGCAGTTTGCTTACACTTCGCAAAACTGCCCGCTTTCTTAAAAAAAGGGATAATTTTATTATTTTAACCCATGCCTCTCCCGATGGTGATACATTAGGTTCTGCCTATGCACTTTATTATGGTCTTAATGAAATGGGAAAGGTGGCAACGGTGCTTTGCCCCGATGTTATACCTAAGAAGTATGATTACTTTGCCCGTAAGACCGACCATGTTAACAAAGAAAATGCCACCGTTATTGCGGTGGATGTTGCAGATGTTAATCTGCTTGGTGCATTAAAGGAAGAATTCGGCGGGATGGTTGACCTTAATATTGACCACCATATTTCAAATATGAGATTTTCAAAAAATCTGTATCTTGATGCCGATGCATCTTCTACGGCGGAAATTATATTTGAATTATTGTTGCTTATGAAGGTTAATATTAACAATATAACTGCAAGGGCACTTTATACAGGTATGGCAACCGATACAGGATGTTTCAAATATTCTAATGTAAATGCGAAGACACACCTGATTGCCTCTATGTTGTATGAATATGACCTTAATGCTGCAGAGATAAATCGTATTATGTTTGATACTAAATCTCATGCACTTATAGAACTTGAAAGAAAGGTGCTTGAAACTGCAGAATTCCACTTTGATAACAAGTGTATGCTCTTGTGTGTTACTGCCGAAATGCAGGAGCAAACAGGCTGTAGCGGAACAGAACTTGAGGGTATTGCAGTTATTTCCCGAAGTGTGGAAGGCGTTGAGGCAGGCGTAACCATAAAGCAAACCGATGATAATGAATTTAAGGTTTCACTTAGAACATTCCATCCGCTTGATGCTTCTGCTATATGCAAGATACTTGGCGGCGGTGGCCATAAAGGCGCCGCAGGTGCAACGGTCAAAGGAAGTGTCGAAGAGGTCAAAACTGCCGTTCTTAATGCCGTGAAGCAGGTTATGGAGGATACTTATGCAGGGGTTAATACTTCTCGATAAAAGTAAAGATATTACCTCGTTTGGTGCGGTTTCTCGCATAAAACACCTTTGCGGTGAAAAGAGGATAGGTCACACCGGTACGCTAGACCCATTAGCAACCGGTGTTTTGCCCGTGCTATTAGGGAAAGCAACTGCATTTAGCAGTTATATGCTTGATGCCGATAAAAAATATATTGCCACCGTAAAACTCGGCATTGCCACCGATACGGAAGATATAACGGGTAGCATAATATCGGAAAGAGAAGTAAATGTAACAAAAGAACAAATTGAAACTGTTCTTAAAAAATTTACAGGTAAACAGATGCAACGCCCCCCTATGTACAGTGCACTTAAAAAGGATGGAATTCCTATGTATGAGCGTGCAAGACGGGGAGAAAAAATAGATATCCCCGAAAGAGAAATCACGGTATATTCTCTTAAAATAGTAGAGCCGCTTGATAGTGAAAAAACCTTTTCTTTTGAGGCGAGTGTTTCCAAGGGCACATATATCCGTTCACTTATAAGAGATATAGGCGAAGAACTTGGTTGTGGAGCCACAATGACAGAACTTAGAAGAACACAGTCGGCAGGAATAGAGATTTCACAGTGTGTAGACTTAGATGTACTTAATATAGAAAATATAGGGGACTATATAATAAGCGAGGAAAAAGCAGTTTCGCATTTAAGAGAAGTTTTTGTTAGTACGGCTCAGGCAGAACGATTTACGAATGGCGGTCAGTTAGCACTTGATAGACTTAAATTTATTCCCGAGTATGACGGGGAACTTTTAAGGGTTAAATTAAGTGATAAATTTTTAGGATTAGGAAAAGCGGACACCACAAAATGTGAACTTAAGGTTGAATGTGTAATCAACTATCCTAAATTATCTAATGCTATAGCACTCGGCACTTTTGATGGGGTTCATTTGGCACACAAAAAGGTACTTAGTTTACCTGAGAAATATAAAAAAATAGCGGTTTGTTTCTCAAAACCGCCTAAGGCTTACTTCGGCAATGAAACAAAACTGTTAACTGATGAGAAAACAAAAAATAAATTGTTAGAGAGAGCGGGTGTGGATGAAATTTGCACCCTTGACTTTAGTGAATTTAAAGATAAAACTCCAATGGAATTTTTGGCTTTCCTAAAGGATAAGTTTTCGCCGAAAATTATTTCTTGCGGATATAATTACAGATTCGGAAAAGGCGCTGCAGGCGATACAAAGTTACTTGAAGAGTTTTGTATAGAAAATGATATAAAATTTATTTGCACAAAGAAAATTGAGCGAAACGGAAAAACTATTTCTTCAACTGCTATTCGTGAGGCACTTAAAGATGGAAAAATATCTGCCGCTAATTCAATGCTCGGTTATAGATTTTCCTTTAGTGCAGAGGTAATCGGTGGAGACAAAAGGGGCAGAACGCTTGGTTTCCCAACGATTAATCAACATTATCCTGAAGAAGTAGTATCACTTAAAAAAGGCGTTTATCAAACAAAGGTTATTGTAAACGGAAAAGAATATGATGGAATTACAAATATTGGAAATCGTCCTACTTATCCGTCAAACTTTATCGTTAGCGAAACCTATATAAAGAATTTTTCTGCCGAAATTTACGGAGAAAATGTAACGATAATTCCACTTGAATTTTTACGTGAAGAAAAAAAGTTTGATAGCGTAGAAGAACTAAAAAAACAAATTTTACTTGATTTAGGTGAATAAAATGTTTTTAAAAAAAGGACCAACTTATGATTGGCTTATAGTGGGTCTTGGAAATCCGGGACTTCAGTATGAAAAGACACGACACAATGCGGGTTTTATGTGCATAGATGCCTTTACCGAAAAGAACAGTGTCGGTGTTTGGAAAAACAAATTTGATGCTTTAATAGGCGAAACAAAAATAAACGAAAACAGAATCTTACTTGCAAAGCCGCAAACCTTTATGAATCTTTCGGGGAAAGCGGTAACGGCTATTGCGCACTTTTACAAAATTCCTTATGATAGAGTTCTTGTTATTTTCGATGATATCTCACTTGATGTAGGCATAATAAGGGTGAGAAGGTCGGGAAGTGACGGCGGACATAACGGTATAAAGGATATTATCGAACTTTCGGGTACTAACAATATCCCAAGGCTTAAAATAGGTGTAGGTAAAAAACCGCACCCCGATTACGACCTTAAGGACTATGTTCTCGGTAAATTCCCCGAAAGTGAAAAGGAAAATCTTGAAAACGCGCTTAAAAAAAGTGTAAAGGCAATTGAAGAAATAATTAAACGCGGAATTGATTCTGCTATGAATAAATATAATGGGTAATTCGATGGATTTTTTATATAAAGAGTTATCGTGTGATGCAGATTATAAATCCTTTCTTGAAGCTGTAAAGAAAAAACGAATGCCAATCGTTGCTACGGGTCTTTCGGATATCCATAAGGTTTTGGTGATTTCATCCCTTTGCCGTGAGGTTGGACGCAAGGCTATAGTTATAACCGATACAGAAGCATTAGCCAACACGCTTAAATATGATTTTAATTCATTAGGCACAAAATGTCTTACTTTCCCATCGAGAGATTACTGTATAGGTGATATTGAAGGTTATTCAAGAGAGTATGAACATAAAAGAATACACACCCTATCCGAGCTTTTGGATGGGGATTTTTCCGTGCTTACAATGTCGGTTGAGGCAGGTCTGCAGTATACTGTTCCAAGGGATGTTTTAACTGAAAAAAGGCTATCCTTAAAAACGGGTGCAGAATATGATATCGTTGCCCTTGCAAAATTGCTTACCAATAGCGGATATGCAAGGTGTGAACAGTGTTCGGGAGCGGGTCAGTTTTCGGTTCGAGGCGGAATAGTGGATATATTCCCCGTAAATTCGTTGTATCCCTACAGAATTGAATTCTGGGGCGATGAAATTGATAGTATATGCGAATTTGATATCATAAGCCAGAGAAGACTGGAAAGGATTGAAAGCATTACAATATGCCCTGCAACCGAGGTTATATTCAATGCGGAAGAGTTAGCCGAAACGCTTGAAGAATATGCTGAAAAAAGTGAAGATTTAACCGATAAACAAGCCATAAGATTAAACCAAGATTCGCAAAAACTATATAGCGGTATAAACATTTGCGCCGATAGGTATATACCACTTATATACAAATCAAATTCCACAGTTTTTGATTATTTAGATGAAGATTGTATATTTATTCTTGCAAACAGCGGAAATATATCCGCACAGATAAAGGCGCTTGACGAGCGGCAGAATATGGATGCCGAAAACTTTTTGAGTGAGGGCTTTTTATCTAAAAAAACATTTAAATTATATCTTACCGAAAATGAGTTTTATTCCCGCCTTTTAAACGTTTGTTTCATGGAGAATTTCGGGAGGAATTCCTATGAAATGCAAATTAAGGATATCGCAAACTTCAATCTCAAACGCTCAACCGCTTGGAATGGAGATATAAATATATTGCTCGATGATATTTCTTATACTGTCGAGCAAGGCGGCAAGGTTGCTATATTAGCAGGTGAAAAAAGAGCCGCTAAACTGCTGAGTGAAAGTTTGCGTGAAAAGGGTATGCCATGTAGGTATGATGAAAATCCCGAAGAGATTGGCATGGGTATAACGGTACTTTCGGGTGGACTTTCGGCAGGTTTTGAAATACCTTCGCAAAAATTCGTTTTAATAACCCATCGTTATATTGCAGCTGAAACAAAACGTAAGAAAAAGTATAAATCAAAAGATGCAAAGGCAATAAATTCTATTGAAGAATTAAAATCGGGCGACTATGTTGTTCACGTTGCGCACGGAATAGGTGTGTTTGATGGAATAAACAGGATAACCAACGATGGAATTACAAAGGATTACATCCGTATTAAGTATGCTAAAAGCGATGTTTTGTATGTACCTGTAAATCAACTTGATTTGGTTTCGAAATATATAGGTGCGGCGGCAGAGAATGGAAGTATTAAGGTTAACCGTTTAGGCGGTGCCGAGTGGCAAAAAACAAGAAGCCGAGTTCGTGCCGCTGTTAAAAATATGGCAGAACAGTTAACTAAATTATATGCCAAAAGAATGTCTGCAAAAGGTTATGCTTTTTCACCCGATACAGACCTTCAAAATGATTTTGAGCGTAGATTTGAGTATGATGAAACCGATGACCAATTACGTGCAATAAACGAAATAAAACACGATATGGAACGAGATGTTCCTATGGATAGACTGCTTTGCGGTGATGTTGGATTCGGCAAAACAGAGGTAGCGCTTCGTGCAGCATTTAAATGTATAAGTGAGGGGAAACAGTGTGCGGTACTAGTACCTACTACTATTCTTGCTATGCAGCACTATAATACCATTCTTCGCCGTTTTGGCGATATGCCCGTAACTGTCGGTATGCTTTCACGCTTTGTTACAAAACGTAAGCAAGAGCAAATTATAAAAGACCTCAAAAACGGAAGGCTTGACCTTGTTGTAGGCACACACAGGCTTATATCAAAGGATGTTGAGTTTAAAAATATCGGCCTTGTAATTATAGATGAGGAACAACGCTTCGGTGTAGCACAAAAGGAAAGGCTTAAGGAATTGTATCCCTTTGTGGATATATTGACTCTTAGTGCAACCCCTATACCGAGAACACTTAATATGGCAATGTCGGGACTTCGAGATATGTCGGCAATAGATGAAGCACCGGGGGATAGATATCCCGTTCAAACCTATGTGTTAGAGCAGAATATGGGTGTTATAATTGATGCTATAAATAAGGAGATAAGGCGCGGCGGTCAGGTGTATTATTTGCATAATAGGGTTGAAACAATAACACACTGCGCCGCAAGGCTAAAACAACGCTTGCCCGAGGATGTTAATATAGGTATTGCACACGGCAAAATGAGTGAGGATGAACTTAGCGATATCTGGAAAAAACTGCTTGAACACGAGATAGATGTGCTTGTTTGCACAACTATAATTGAAACAGGTGTTGATGTCCCAAATGCTAATACGCTCATAATTGAAAATGCCGATAGAATGGGACTTTCTCAGTTACATCAATTAAGGGGCAGAGTAGGAAGGTCGCCAAGAAGAGCATACGCTTATTTTTGTTTTGAGAGAAATAAGCAATTAAGCGATATTGCATCAAAGCGTCTGGAGGCAATAAGGGAATATACCGAGTTTGGTTCAGGCTTTAAAATAGCAATGCGTGACCTTGAAATAAGAGGTGCGGGAAGCATTTTAGGTGGAGAACAACATGGTAATATGGAGGCGGTTGGATATGATATGTATCTTAAACTGCTTTCGGATGCTGTAAATGAGCAAAACGGTGTGGAAATAAAACAAGATATAGTTTGTAATATAGACCTTAATGTATCGGCATTTATTCCTGATAGTTATATCGAATCATTACCCGCAAGACTTAATATATACAGAAAAATAGCCGATATAAAAACGCAAGAAGATGCATCGGATGTTATTGATGAGTTGTGTGACCGTTTCGGTGAGCCACCAAAGGCGGTTATGGGGCTTATTAATATTTCACTTCTTCGCAACAAGGCACAAAATCATAATGTTTTAGAGATAACTAGTGTGGGCAAACAGATACTTCTTCACACTGAAGATTTGCGTGAAGAAACGGTTTCGGCACTATCTGAATTCTTTGGAGAACGTTTTAGCCTTTCAGCTACTTCCAAAAACGGATATTTGATTAAAATACCAGAGGGTGCAAAGTTGCAGGTAGTTATCGAAGAAATGATAAAAGCACTTTAAAAATTTTTTGTAGACTTTTTTACCAATATAGTATATAATTACTTTATTGATAAATTTTCGGAGGAAAATAAAATGAAAGCATTAAAAAGATTATTCGCAATTCTTTTAACAGTTGCTATGATAGCCACTGTTGTAGGTTGCCATCCTAAAGATGAAGTTGCAGTAACTATAGGAGATTTCGAGTTTACTTCAGCTTACTATATGTGTGCTCTTATGGCGGCAGATAGCCAGGCAAAAACTAAGGTAGATGAGGCAAAAGCAGCCGAAGAAGAGTCTAAGAAAGAAGAAACCGAAGAGAAAGAAGAAACTGCAGAAGAGATAGATTATTATGCCGAGAAGATTGATGGCAAAGATTATGTAACCTTTGTTGAAGATAAGGCTATCGAAAATCTTAAGAAGATTGCCGCTTATAAAACTCTTTGCAAGGAAAACAAGCTAGAACTTGATGAAGAAACCGAGAGTTCTGTAAGTTCTTATACTGATTATTATTGGTCAAGTTACGGATATGGTATGTATTATGAGCCAAACGGCGTTGGTAAAAATACCTATGCAAATTATATGAGAGATTCATATTATTCAAGCCTTTATTTTGACCATCTTTACGCTAAAGACGGTAAAAAAGAAATTGCCGAAAACGATGTAAAGACCAAGATAAACGACAACTTTATTATTGCTAATATGCTCACTGCTTCTTTCTCTGAAATGGAAGAGGCACAGGTTAAGGAAACTCAGGAAAAGTTCAAGGCTTACGAAACAGAACTCAAAGAAGGTAAGAGAACATTCCTTGAAATCTATAATGAGTATAACGATGTAAAGGAAGAGACCAAAGAAGAAACTAAAGAGGAAGATTCGAAAGAAAGCAAACCTAAGGATGAAAATGCAAGCATCCTCGGCGCTAAGGATACAACCTACGAATCAGAGTATTATGAAGAAATCAAAAAGTTAGCAACAGGTGAAGTTAAGCTTATTGAGAAAGAGGATAGCATACTTTTGGTTGTTAAACAAGATTTAACCGCTGATGATTATTACTATGAAACGCTTGATTCAGAGGCACGTCACCTTATAAAAGATGATGAGTTTGATAAGGAAATCTTAGAATTTACAAAAACTCTTAAAGCCGACATTGATAAGTATGCAGTGGGTCAGTTTAAGGTTAAGAAAATTAAAGAACCCGAATATAACTAATTTAAAAAACAGGTCTTGCGGTGCGGGACCTGTTTTTTTGTAAAAATAATTTTGGAATTTTTTTGAATGCTTTTTTATAATTTATATGCAAATAATAAATGAAAGGTGGTTTGTTATGATTAAAATTTTAGTTGATTCTTCATCTGATGCAGTAAAAGAAGATGGTATATATGATTATTTTATGCCGATTTCGGTTAATATAGACGGTATAGAGTATAAAGACGGAGTAGATATAAATGCCGATAAGTTTTATCCACTTTTAATGGGAGCAAATGAATTTCCAAAAACCTCGCAACCGTCTCCAAGTGAGTTTGTTGAAATTTTCGAAAAGGTTAAGAAGGACGGAGATGAGCTTATATATTTAGCGTTATCTTCGGCACTCAGCGGAACCTATCAGGGAGCTTGTATAGCCAAGGAAATGGTGGATTATGACGGGATATATGTCGTTGATACCAAAACTGCAACCCGTATGATAGGTGTTATTGCAAAATATGCAAAGGAGCTTATCGGGAAAGGCTTTGGCGCACGCGAAATTGCCGCAAGGTGTGATGAATTCAAATCAAGGGTTAAGGCTATCGCAGGGGTTGATACGCTTGAGTATCTTTACAAAGGCGGAAGACTAAGCCGTGCGAGTGCAACTATCGGAAGAATTGCCGATATAAAACCGATAATTTCGGTTAGTGAAGAGGGAAGTGTTGAGGTTAAAGGAAAATGCATCGGCAAGGGAAGAGCGATACAGTTTATTGTTGATAAACTATCAGGCTTTAATATAGATAAAAATTTCCCAATATATTCGCTTTATACCTTTGGCGAAGAGAATAGTGCCTTGCTTGAAGAAAAGTTAGCCGAAAAGGGCTATAAGATAGAGGATAGGCTCCAGATAGGCTCAACGATAGGCGCACACACAGGCCCCGGAGTTTATGCTGTAATGTTTGTTTGTGAAAAATAAAATTGCTTTTAAAAAGTCTTGACAAAGCGGCCCTGACTATATATAATATACTTTGTGACGATAGAGGTGGGAGTATGATTATCGATTTAAAAAAGATATTTGTGAATGATAATTCTGCTTTGCCGATTGAGTATGAGTTGGATATGAGCCAAGAAGAGTTTGCAGGAGTTTTTCCGCTCAATAATCCTGTGAAATTTAAGGCTTTAGTTTCCAACAAAGCAAGCCTTGTTCAGTTGTCCGCCGATATTTCTTATGATTATGCGGCAGGCTGTGACCGATGCGGTAAACCAACCACTAAGAGTTATACTGTGAAGATTGAAAAATCTCTCGCGCCGTCTATTGAGGGTGAGGAGAGTGACAGTATAATTTTAGTCCCCGATATGAAACTCGATTTAGATGAGTTTATTTATACCGAGGTTATAACGAGTTTACCTATGAAACATCTGTGCGCAGAAAACTGCAAGGGTTTATGCTCAAAATGCGGAAAAAATCTTAACGAGGGTGATTGTGATTGCCCCAAAAAAGAAATCGACCCGCGTCTTGCAGCACTTGCTGATTTATTGAAGTAATTAACATTTATTTAATGGTTTAAGGAGGTGCCAAAAATGGCAGTACCGAAGAGAAAAACATCTAAAGCAAGAAGAGATAAGAGAAGAAATAACCTCTGGAAGCTTACCGCTCCCACAATGGTTAAGTGTCCTAACTGCGGCGAGTATAAGCGCCCACACAGACTTTGCGCTGCTTGCGGTCAGTATGCAGGCCGTCAGGTTGTAGAAGTTTCGGAGTAATCCGCTTAAAAACTAAAAGTGAAGGGGGATAAAGCAGGCCGAGAGGCCCGGCAATCCCCCTTTGTTTTTTAGGGTGACAAGAGCAGTAATACTGTCGTATTACAAAAGGAGATAAAAAATGTCGGTTGTTATAAAGGCGGTAGAAAAGCGTTCACCTGCCGCAAGGGCGAGGATAAAACCTCTTGATGTGTTAGTAAGTATAAACGATAACGAGATTATGGATGTTCTTGACTATCGTTTTTATCAAAATGAAAAGGTTTTGAAACTTGGTATTATTAATTCAAAGGGTAAGGAAATTATCAAAAAGATAAAAAAAGCAGAGGATGCCGAATTAGGCCTTTTATTCGAAACCTACCTTATGGATGAAAAACATTCTTGTAAGAACAAATGTATATTTTGCTTTATCGACCAGTTGCCTAAGGGACTTCGTGATACCCTTTATTTTAAGGATGATGATTCGCGACTTTCTTTCCTTTTCGGGAATTATATAACACTAACCAATATAACCGAGCACGAAATTGAGCGTATTATAAAAATGCATATAAGCCCGATAAATATATCGGTACATACAACCAATCCTGAGCTTCGTGTTAAGATGATGACAAATAAAAATGCAGGTAAGGTTTTATCGATTATAAATCGTTTTAACGATGCGGGGATAAAGATGAATTGCCAATTAGTGCTCTGCCCAGGTATTAACGATGGGGAAGAGTTAGAGCGTTCGCTAAAGGATTTAACAAGTCTTTCAAATGTCGAATGTATAGCGCTTGTTCCTGTTGGTATAACAGCATTCCGTGAGGGCCTTGCAAAGCTTGAACCTTTTGGTAAAGAAAGTGCCGAGGAAGTCTTAAATATATGCGATACCTTTGCCGAAAAATGTGTTGAAAGATATGGCGATAGAAGGGTTTACTGTGCCGATGAATTTTATCTTTTGGCAAAAAGAGAAATTCCGAATGCTGAGTTCTACGGCGACTTTTTGCAACTTGAAAACGGAGTAGGCTTGTGGTCGCTTCTTTTAAGCGAGGCTAATAGTGCTATTTGTGAGTGCGAAGAGCAACTCGAAGAAATAAGAAAAATAACCGCTATAACGGGCGAAGCCGCATACCCGCTTATTAGTCATATAGTTGACAAGGCGAAGGAAAAATGGCATAATTTAGAGTGTAATGTTTATGCTATAAAAAATAACTTTTTCGGCGGTAAAATTGATGTTGCAGGGCTTGTTACCGCAACCGATATTTATGAGCAGTTAAAGGATAAGGATTTAGGCGAGGAATTGCTTATCCCATCCGTTATGTTAAGAAATGAGGGTGACTTGTTCCTCGATAGTATCAGTGTGGACGAGTTATCCCAAAAATTAAATGTTAAAATAATACCGGTTGATAATGACGGATATAGTCTTATCGACCGATTGATAGGAAGATAGATATGTCAAAACCAATTGTTGCAGTTGTAGGTAGACCGAATGTCGGCAAATCAACACTGTTCAATAGAATAATAGGTAAGCGTCTTTCGATAGTGGACGATACACCGGGCGTAACCCGAGACCGAATATACGGGGATGCCGAGTGGCTAGGCCATAAAATGATGCTTATTGATACGGGTGGTATCGAGCCTAAAACCGATGATATAATACTTGCAAATATGAGAGCGCAGGCTCAACTTGCTATTGATATGGCTTCGGTAATAGTTTTTGTAACCGATTTAAGAACAGGTGTTACCGCTGCCGATATGGATATTGCCGCTATGCTTCAAAAGAGCGGCAAACCTATCGTTTTGTGTGTTAACAAGTGCGATAAGGTGGGTGAGCCACCTATTGAAATATATGAGTTTTATAATTTAGGCTTAGGTGAGCCGATTGGTGTATCCTCGGTGCATGGTCACGGAACGGGTGATTTGCTTGATGCAGTTCTCGCAGGACTAAGCGAGGAAGAACTTAACACCGAAGAGGATGAAGATGTGATAAATGTTGCCGTTATCGGCAAACCTAATGCAGGTAAATCTTCACTTATAAATTCGGTTGCGGGAGAGACTCGTTCAATAGTTTCTGATATCGCAGGAACAACACGTGATGCTATTGATACGCTTATTGAGAATAAATACGGAAAATTCAATTTTATTGATACCGCAGGTCTTAGAAGAAAGAGCAAGGTTGAGGATAAAATAGAGAAATATAGCGTTATCCGCGCTGAAATGGCGGTGGATAGAGCCGATGTTTGTGTTATTATGATAGATGGAGTTGAGGGCTTCACCGAACAGGATTCAAAGGTGGCAGGTTTAGCACTCGAAAACGGAAAGGCTTGTATCATTGCGGTTAATAAGTGGGATGCTGTTGAGAAAGATGGCACAACGATGGACTCATACCGTAAAAAACTTATGGTTGATTTTTCCTTTATGCCCTATGCGCCGATTGTGTTTATCTCGGCAAAAACAGGGCAGAGGGTTGAGCGCCTTTTTGAGCTTATTAAGTACGTTAATGAGCAGAACACTATGCGTATTTCAACAGGTATGCTTAACGATATTCTTGCCGATGCAACTGCACGTGTTCAACCGCCCTCTGATAAGGGTAAGCGCCTGAAAATTTATTATATGACTCAGGCATCAACCAAGCCGCCAACATTCGTTTGCTTCTGCAACAAAGCAGAATTATTCCATTTTTCATATCAGAGATATCTTGAAAATCAAATTCGTTCAACCTTTGGCCTTGAGGGAACTCCCGTAAGGTTTGTTATTCGCGAGAGAGGAGATAAATAATGGTTATGACAGCCGTTATCACAGTTATAGCCGCATACCTTATAGGTAGTATTAGCTTTGCGGTTATATTTTCCGCTGTGTTTATTAAAAAGGATGTTAGAGAACTTGGAAGTGGTAATGCAGGTACTACCAATATGATGCGTGTAGCAGGCTTTTTACCTGGAGCACTTACATTTATTTGTGATGCACTAAAAGGTTTTGTTGCATGTTTTATAGGCAAACTTATATTTGAATATATATTCGCTCAAACTGGTAGTATGTGGGCACATAGTTCGTTTGGAATTTATATTTGTGGTCTTGCCTGTATGCTTGGCCACATGTATCCAATCTTTTTTGGGTTTAAGGGCGGTAAGGGCGTTGCAACAAGTGTTGGTATTTATGCGGTTTGTTGCCCGATAGCTATTATTTCGGGACTCGTTGTTTTTGCTGTATCAACCCTTATTTCAAAAATTGTTTCTTTAAGCAGTCTGCTCGCAACCGTAACTGTAGTTGTGCTTTCACTTGTGTTTTATGATAAGGGCGGAATTTTTGCAGTTCAGGCGGTGCTCAGCACCATGATGGGTGCATTGGTTTTCTTTAAACACAGAGAAAATATTGTCCGTCTTGTGAATGGTCAGGAAAACAAAATCGGCAGGAGGAAGTAAAAGTGGCTAAAATAACCGTTTTAGGCGCAGGCGGCTGGGGAATGGCTTTAGCCATCTCGGCTTGTGGCAGAGGAAATGATATAACTATATGGTCACCTTTTCTTGAAGAAATAAAACTCCTTTCAGAAAAGAGAGCTAATGAAAAACTTTTACCCGGTGTAATTTTACCGGATGAAATAAAACTCACAACCGATATGGCTTGTGTGGAGGATAGTGTTATTACCATAATGGCAGTGCCCTCTATCGCAGTGCGCTCGGTTGCAAAGAGCCTTGCACAGTATAAGAATTTCGGCATCGTTGTCGATGTTTCAAAGGGAATTGAGCAGGATAGCCTTAAAAGGCTTTCGCAAGTTTTAGAGGATGAACTCGGAAACATTAATATTGTTGCTCTTTCAGGTCCCTCACACGCCGAGGAGGTGGCAAGAGGTATCCCAACCTCGATAGTTGCCGCATCCAAGAGTTTGCCATCGGCGCAAATCGTTCAGGATATTATGACCGGTGAAAATCTTCGTATCTATACTTCGGGAGATATAATAGGTGCCGAGCTTGGCGGTGCGCTTAAAAATATTATCGCTATTGCTGCGGGTATATGCGAGGGCTTAGGTCTTGGAGATAACACCAAGGCGGCTATGATAACAAGAGGTCTTTCTGAAATGGCAAGACTTGGCGTTTGTATGGGTGCAAAGGAGTATACCTTTGCAGGTCTTACCGGTATTGGAGACCTTATTGTTACCTGTACTTCGAGGCATAGCCGAAATAATCGATTCGGTCAGTTGGTCGGTAAAGGCGAAGAGGTTAAGGTGGCGCTCGAAAAGGTCGGAACTGTTGAGGGGTATTATGCTACATATTCGGCATATAATCTTGCTAAAAAGTATCGTATAACTATGCCAATTATCGAAGAATGCTATGCCATTCTTTATGAAAATAAGAATGTAAAACAAAGTCTTTTGGACCTCATGAATAGGCCAAGTAGAAGCGAACATTAAATATTTTTCGAAATATGTAAAAAAATACTTGCTTTTTTGGTTTTTTTGTGTTATTATATAGTGCGCTATGTATTAAGTAAGGAGGTGCAGACCATGGCTAAATGTGATATCTGCAATAAAGAAATTGCTTTCGGAATTAAGGTTTCTCACTCACACAGACGTTCCAATAGAACCTGGAAACCCAACGTTAAGAAGGTAAAGGCAATAGTAAACGGAACTCCTCGTCGTATCAATGCCTGCACCCGTTGTTTGCGTTCGGGCAAGGTAACAAGAGCTATATAAGCTTTATTAAAAAGTCCCG
>JAZUMI010000098.1:0-32342 GCA_045603505.1 Acutalibacteraceae bacterium | reverse complement strand
AACGGTTACTTCACACCGGCAAGCAAGGCAGAAATTGCAAACGCATTCAAAGATCTTGAGGGTTGGGAAATAGGTGAAGACGGATACCCAAGAATTTCAAAGATTCCCGTTTTAAAAGATGCTTCAATATATGTTCCGTCTACGAATACAGGTAATAACCAGAGCACTTCTTCACAGCAAGGAAGCAGTTCGCAAAGCGGTGGTAGTGCAAACGGTGGCTCTAATCAGAATTCTAACAATTCACAGAGCGGCGGCAGTTCAAACTCCGGTTCTAATCAGAATTCCAACAATTCACAAGGTAGTTCCAACAAAGGAGATTCTAACACCCAGAATAGCACAAGTTCTTCTATTTCCAATAATACTTCAAGTAGTACAAACACAAATTCAGGTAGTACATCAGGTCAGTCAGGCAATAAAAACACGAATACTACCTCAAATCAGAGCAACACTCAGTCAAGCACAGCTTCTAAGGGTGATACCTCTTCAAGCACTACTTCTTCGGGTGGAAACACTTCAACTCCTGTAGATAACAATCAACAAGAGAACAATAATGAAAACACTGAAAATAATGTTAACACCGAAAACAACGGTTATGTTGAAAATAACGGTGAAACAAATAATGATGGAAACACAGAAAATAATGTGGATTCACAGGAAAATACAAAAACTGAAACAATAAATGCACAGGTTAAAAGTGAAAAACAGGTGCTTATGATTGTTCTTGCAGCACTTATAGTTGCTATATCAGTTCTTACAGGCGCCGTACTTGTTACTATGTTGGTAAAAGGTAAGAAACCTGAATAATTAATAAATTTCTTTTATCCTATCAGAAAGGGGACTTTTTAAATGAATTTCTTAAAGAAATTTCAAAAGTGCACAAAAACAGTCATAGCAAGTTTGTTATGTATATGTCTTTTATTTGCTTTTGCCACAGTCGCATTTGCTGAGGAAGAGCCTGTAATAACCGAAAATATGCAAAAGGTTATTGATGCTATAAACACTCTTCCAAAAGATTCTACCTTATTAACTATTGAACATAAGGATACTATTTTACAAATTGAAAAAGATTATGAAGCTTTGAGTGATGATGAAAAAATCGCATTCCCACTCGATACATACAATGTTTTCTCTGCGGCACAATACGGAATTATGCCCATATTACTTAACAGTGTTGCCACTGGAATTGAGGCTTTACCTGAAAAAATAACGGCAGAGCACAAAGAACAGGTTTTAGCTATTCAAGCAGAATATTTATTGCTTGACGAAGCTACACAGTCGGCACTATCGGAAAAATACACTAAAAAACTCAACGATGCAGTTGAGAAGGTAAATAACCCTGATGCGCAGGATAATAAAGGAGAGCAAAAAGGAGAAAAAACTTCAGTTAAGATTGATTTCGAAACAGTCCTTATATTAGTTCTTTCACTTCTTGTTTTAGTAAACCTTGTGTTGTTTATAATTGTTGTTGTAAGGTTGGTAATTAAAAAGAAGGAAAGGATAGAGGATGAAGATGACGAAATTGAAGAATAAAAGCAGTCGCCTTTCAGGAAGTAAATTAGGTTATAATGCGGCGTTGCTTTTGCTCGGATTACCTGCAATTATTTACCTGTTTTTGTTTAGCTATCTTCCTATGTTCGGCGTTGTAATTGCTTTTAAGGATTATAACTATATCGATGGTATTTGGGGAAGCCCTTGGGCAGGTCTTGCGCATTTTGATTATTTCTTTTCTTCGAGCGATGCTACAAGAATAATTCCTAATACAGTTTTATATAGTTTGGTATTTCTGTTTTTAAAAGAAGCTTTATGTATAGTTGTTGCAATTCTTCTTTATGAATTGTCAAGCAGAATATACATTAAAACTTATCAAACCGCCATTCTTTTACCAAACTTCATTTCTTGGGTTTTGGTGGCGTACATAGGATTTACACTTTTTTCACATCAACACGGAATTTTCAATTCAATGATTGAGTCCCTTGGCGGAACAGGAATTGAGTGGTATGCAGAGCCTAAATACTGGCCTGTGATACTTACTATTTTCCATATGTGGAAGAGCGTCGGTATGGGATGTATCCTTTACTATGCGGCTCTTATGGCGCTCGATGTGAGCCTTTTTGAATCGGCTATGCTTGATGGTGCGAACCGTTTCCAACAAATCATTTATATTTCAATTCCCTCGCTTATGCCAACACTTGTTATATTGCTTATTCTTGGTATCGGCGGCATTATGGGCGGAGATTTTGGTTTGTTTTATCAGCTCCCGCGTGACTCCGGTCCACTTTATCCTGTAACCGATATTATTGCAACATACACATATAGAGGTCTCGCGAGTGGTAATCTTTCGCAAAGCTCGGCGGTTGGACTTTTCCAATCGGTTTGCGGTACGATAATGGTTATTACAACTAATGCCATTACCAAGAAGATAAGCCCCGAAAATTCGTTGTTCTAAGGAGGGGATGAATATGAAGAAGAAATCAATTAGAAAAAAGTTATTTAACTACAAAATGCCTATACATATATTCTTTATTTTGTATAGCTTGCTTTGTATAATCCCTTTCTGGTTAATCATTTCAATATCCCTTTCGGCTGAATCGGATATTGTAAAAGAAGGCTTCGCAATTATACCGAATCGGTTTACACTTGAAGCTTACGAATATATTTTTAATGATGCTTCAGCACTTTGGCGCGCTTATGCTGTCACAGGGTTATATGCCGTTGTAGGTACAGTGCTTAGCGTTGTGGTTATGGCAATGTTCGGTTATAGCCTTTCAAGACAAAATTATGTTTTTAAAAAGCCACTTGTGTATTACACACTTTTCACAATGCTTTTCTCGGGCGGTCTTGTTCCCTCGTTCGTTATAAACACACAGTATTTCGGACTTCAGAACAATCTCCTTATGTATCTAATAAACGGTATGGTATCGGGCTTTACGGTATTCGTTTTCCGTACCTTCTTTATGCAAATACCATCCTCACTTGTTGAGGCTGCGTCTATTGACGGTGCAAAAGAGCATCAAATACTTCTCAAGGTTATTATCCCGCTTTCTAAACCCGTTCTTGCAACATATACCTTCACAGGTGTTGTTTCCCGTTGGAATGACTTTACGATTTCAATGTATTATTTCCAAGAGGATAAATATTGGACACTTCAATATATGCTTCAAAACATTCTTAATGAAGCGGCATTCCTTAATGCTTTAAAAGAGCAGATGTCACAGTATGCAGAGTTAATAGTTGTTCCTTCGGAAACACTTAAATATGCAATGTGCGTGCTTGCTGCAGGTCCGATGGTTATCATATTCCCATTCTTCCAGAAGTACTTCTCGAAGGGTATGGTAATCGGTGCGGTTAAGGGTTAATTTTCAAAGAAAATTATCCTAATGAAAAGGTAATAGTGAAAAGTGAAGAGGTAATGTGTCGGCAAGGCCGACAATATAAAAAAAGTTTTTGCGAAGCGAAAACACCATAATTATTCATTATTCATCATTCATTTTTCATTCAAATAAAAAAACGGAGGTTTTTATGATGAAAAAGATTTTATGTTTAGTTTTAGCACTTTTAATGCTTGCAGGAGTATTTGCAGGCTGTGGCGCTAAAAAGTCCGGCGATGATGGCGGAGAAGTAACTCTTAAATGGGTTATGCCTTGGTATATGCAAGATGACTATGATATGGTATCCGAAGAAATTAATAAGAAGCTCGGTGAACTTATGCCTAACACCAAGCTTGAACTTATTCTCGATATGTCAATGGCAAGTAAATGGAGCTTGTGGATGGCAGGTAGAACCCCATTCGATATTGCTCTTTCGCAGTATACAAACGATTTAGGTACTGAAATCAACAAGAATGCTTACAGACCTCTTGATGACCTTATTGAAGAGTATGCTCCAACAATTAAGGCTGAAAGAGAAAAATATGAATATCAGTATCTAACCGGTACTTATAACGGAAAGCTCTATGGTATTCCTAACATTCAAATTCACATCAACGATGCAGTTGTTATGACACTTTCAACCGATAAGGTTCTCCCTTATCTTGATAACGAAGCTCTCTATAAAGAGGCATGCGCTAATCCAAAATCAACCGATAAGCTTTATGAAATTATAGATAAATTCCTTGAGGAATCTCACAAGCACATGGACCTTATCAACACCGATGATATTGCTCCATATATCGACCCTGAAAGCTTCTATAGATATATAGCTAAGCGTGGTTATGAGTTCCTTGGAACAACCTCTTCTAATGTTTGCTATGATACAACTAAAGATAAAATCACAGTTGTTGATTTCCACGAGACTGAAGAATATGCAATCTTCCTTAAATGGATGAGAAAATGGTTTGAAAAGGGATATATCAACCCTGATATCCTCTCAGAAGAATCCGGTGGCGGAAGAAACCCATTTGTTCTCGCACAAACCTCTGACTTCTCAACAAGCAAAAACGGTTGGGAAAACTTCTCAAATAATCAGTATAGAATTTCGCTAACACCTGTTGAGCAGAGAGTTCAGGGCGCGGCTGTTTTAGGCGCATTAAGTGTTTATCTCTCAATTCCTTCAACAAGTGAAAACCCCGAGCGCGCAATGCAGTTCTTAGAGCTTATCAGAAACGAAAAAGGTCAAGACCTTGTTAATATGATAGCTTACGGTATTGAAGGCACACACTACAACAAGACATCTGATACCGAAATTAAGGCTGTTGACTATCTCGGTCAGGGAACTTCAAGCTCTAAATATGGTGTTGCAAACTGGCTTTTAGGTACACACTTCAATATGTATGTTTGCGCTCCCTACACAGAGGCAACCCGTGCTTATGCTAAGAAGTATTACGAAGAGCTTCAGCCCACATATAAGAAGACACCTATTTATGGTATGTCAATTGACAACAAGCCGGTACAGAACCAACTTGCTCAGATGAAGTCGGTTGTTGAAGAGTATAACCTAAGACTTGTTGGCGGCGTTGTTGGCGATTATAACAGCGTTCTTGCTGAAATGCAAAAGAAGATGGAAACAGCGGGAATTGATGCGGTTATTGCTGAATATCAAAAGCAGATTGATGAATTTGTAGCTAAAAAATAAGGAGTAAAACGATGAGAAAAAATAAATTTCTTATTCGTGTGATGTCGCTTATCCTTATATGTATTTTAGCAGTTGGTCTTGCGGCACCTGTAAGTGCCGCAAGTAACGTTACATTCACTTTGGTATCGAAGGATTATCATAGTGGAACTTTCATTCCAACTACACATTTTACGGCAGGTGAAAATGTGTATGTTGTTTTGGAAACAACCCAGATTGCATCAATAGGCGGTATCACATTAAAATTAAATTACAATAAAGATTTATTTACCTTTAACGAAAACACATCTTTTTGTGTTATGAATGACGGTAAAGGTGAGTTATATTTCAATAATAAAGATGGTGTTATTACAACCACTTGGGAAACAACCCTTTCGGATACTGCGGTTACTGCAGGTCCTATGATTTACTTTATCTTTAAATCTAAAGAGGATGTTTCAAAAAATATCGCAGGTAACTTCAGTGTACAGATATTAGAGTTGTTTGATGGTAGTAAGGCACAGAAAAACATAGCTTTTTCGGGTCCTGCCGCTATTGATGTAACACTTGTTTCTCACGAAATTCCTGCCAATAAACTTGCATTGTTTGAGGCACTTGAAACAATTAAGTATCCATTATCCTTGTTCGAAATCGAAAGAGCGGAAGCGGCGTTTGCGGCATTTACTAGTGGCCAACAAGCAACCTTCAGAACAAAGCATAGTGATTTATACGAATATTTCACAACCGCTCGTTCGCGATATTATAAGCTTGCCGAAGAGGCAACACTTGACGAGATTCTTGCTGAGGTAGAGGCGTTTGAAAAAAATTATGCGGACGTTTTGGCACTCACCATCGAAACCGTAAAACTTGATGATTCGAATCGCGTTAACGAAGCTTCGGCTTCCCTAGAGAATATGTCGGCTGCCGGAAAAGCAAAGTTTTCCGATGCTAAAAAGAAGCTTATTGCTGACCTTAAAGCACGTGTTCTTGTTCTTGAAGCAGAAGATAAAGAACTAAAGGCTGCTTTAGCAGAAGTTGAAGAGTTTCGTACTAGTTACAAACAACTTTTCGATGGCGGTGATATAACTCAGTATTTTGAATCCGCTCATACTCTTTATGGTCCGATTATTAGCGAGGCAATACTTGTTCATAGTATTATGTCTGAAAAGGCTAAGGAGTTAACTGCAAACGAGATAAATCTTTTAAAAGAGTGGCGCAAACAAATTGATGATATAATTGCAAGAAATGCAAGACAAGAAGAAATATCAAACGGAGTAGCAGCTTTCCAACAACAGTATTTGGAAGTATTTAAACTAAACTCCAGAAATGTTGAACTTGCCGATGAAACAGGTATTAAAATGGCACTTGCTTCTTATAAAAAGCTTGCAGACCCTGATGTAAAGGCAGGATTAGAACCTAAAATTAAGATATTAGAGTCCCTGCTTATTGTAATTGAAAATCTTAAAGCGGTTGATGAAGAAGACCCCGATGATGAAGAAAACATTCAAATCGTGGAAAAAGAAGTAATAAAGATAGTAACCGTTGAAAAAGAAGTAATAAAAGAGGTTGAAAAACCTATCGAAATTGAAAAAGAAGTAATAAAAGAGGTTGAAAAACCTGTTGAAGTTGAAAAAGAAGTAATTAAAGAAATTGAAAAAGAGGTAATCAAAGAGGTTGAGAAACCTGTTGAAGTTGAAAAAGAAGTAATTAAAGAGGTTGAAAAAGAGGTAATTAAAGAGGTTGAGAAACCTGTTGAAGTTGAAAAGATTGTTACAGAAACTCAAACTATTGAAAAAACCGTTAATACAACCAAACTCTTGGAAACCGGATTTTCAACAAATCTTTGGATAATGCTTATTCTTCTTTCTGTTTCAATACTTTTAGGTGTGGCAACCTTCTATGTGAATTTCTTATTACAAAAAGAAGAAAAAAACATTGATGAGTAAGTTACACGCATTTTTAAATTTACAGAAAGGAAAAGATCTTTAAATGATGAAGAAAATTTTATCATTCGGCAAGGGTAAAATTGCGATTCTTTTAGCGGTAGTAATTCTTATCACCGTGGGCTCTTGTTTACTTAATGTAAGCGCCGCCGAGAGAGTTGTTATCGAAAACGATAAGGATCCAAGCCTTGAATTTGTTAGTGTTCACGGCCATACCTCCCAGGCTACCAACTGGGAACCCAAAGGTGACTTTAAAGAGCCCTCTGCCGGCAAATATGAGATGAATACCAACTCCTACTGTCAATGGTGGGAGACGGATAGTCTTCACTTTGCATATAAGCAATATAATTTTAATTACAGCGGTAACCCGAAGCTTACCGTAACCACTCAGCTTGATTATTTTAACGGTCAACACGAGTCGGCAAGTGCGGGTCTTATGATTCGCGGAAGCACCGACCCGAGTGCTCCGACAGTGTTCTTGCACTGCCGTCCGGGTAGAATAATGGTTGTTTATCGTCCGGGTGAAAAACAGGATACACTTAAGTCTCAAGAATTGAGCGCAATGATCGATTATCCCGTTTCAATGAAGCTTGAATACGCAAGTAATAAGGTTATTTGCTATTATAGGCAAAATAGCGGAAAAACGTGGGTTAAATTTGCAACAGTTCCGTTCGTTAACCTTAACCCTACGGTTTGTGTTGGCCTTTCGGCGCATTCGACCGACCAAGCATTTACCGCAACTGCTAAATGGACCTCGTTTGAAACCACTATCGATGCAGACGAGGGCTACACATCACAAGACCCATCTCAGGGTGGCGGTAACCAAGGCGGAGGTAATGAGCCGGAAGAAGAGCAGATAGTTCTCCCTCCTGACCTTCCCGTTACGAATAATGTTATTCTTAAGGAAACATTTACTGATGGTTCACTCAGTAATAGACCCGAAAGCAAAACAAACTGGCTTTGGGATTATTACACGCTTGATGAACCCTCAATAGTGGTGAATGATGACCATACAAACAGGTATTTATACGACTGGAATGCAGAAGGTAAGTATTATTATGCGGGTGACCAAGGCTGGACTGACTATGAGGCGAGTGTTGACCTAACATTTACTTCTGAATATTCGATGGATGCCTCTAACGAATTCTACTTCTACGTAAGACATACCGATATAACACAGTATGGTTATTTTGATTACTCGGTATATTTGACTAACAGCAAGAAGGACGGTCAACAAATTAACCTTGGCGCAAGAAGTTATCAGGCTAATGTTGTAAGCAAGCCAACAAAGCTTGCAAGTAAATCCTTTAAGTATCTTCCCGACCCAGGCGAAGCAGATATTGAAATTACATTAAGGGTTGTAGCATTTGATAACAAGATTAAGGTTTATATAAATGATGAAACCGAGCCGATCTTTGATGCCTATGCGCACGACAACCGCATGACCACCAAGGTTCAGGGTGTGGCTGACAAGGTTGTTACAGAAGTTGGTGAAGAGGATATCATCTGCACCGAGGGTAATATCGGTTTTATGGTAAACAATGCCGCAGTTAAGATTGATAATGTTAAGGTTACTAAGCTTGAGGATTATTTAGGCGGCGATTATGATAACCGTATAGGTGGAAACTGGGAAACCTCAATTGAAACCAAGGACCATTATCTTTCCGAGTGGATAGAAAATGGTTGGACTTATTAACGAAAGGGAGGAAAACAAAAATGAAAAAAATAACATTATTTAGAAGAATGACCTCCCTTATCATCTGCTTGGCACTATTGGTTACATGTCTTCCGCTTGGACTTTTAAATACACAGGCGGCGCAGAATATATTAACCGATGATTTTGAGGGAACAGATATTAACTGGACACTTGACAGTGCATCACAACCTAGCGCTAATAGTATCATTACTATAGGTCAGGGTGAAACAGCAAATAAGGTTTTTCATCCTTATAGGGCATATGTTCCGGAAAATTTGGGCTATTCTAATGTTTATACCTATAACGGAACCTGGCCCGAAAGGAAAATTTCTTCTGTTACAGGTACTATCCATGCGGGAACTGTAAGCCCAACATTTGTAGGATTAGTAATCGTTTATTACTATAAGGATGCTAATAACTGGCGTGGACTTTGTTTCACTCAGGAAACAGCAAGTCAGACGGCGCAGAATATCCGTTTCTGCGGTAAAGAAAACGGAGTTGCAAATGATTTTGCCGGACATGCAAACCATATTTACGGCGGAACCTTGACTGCTATTGCAGGTATTGATACAACCTTTACCATTACATATAATACGGATGGAACCGCTTCTATGGTTCTTACAAACAGCACAGGTACTTCACCGGCAATTCCTTTGCTCACAGGTGCTGCAAGTTTTGCAGGTAGAAAGTTTGAAAATGCAATAAAAGCTAACGAAGGTCAGTTTGCTATGGCAAACGGCGGCTGGGTTACTGACGGCAAAACAGATTATTTCGATGATATTACTATTACTTTTGCCAAGAGTGACGACGAACTAGCCGCAGCATTTAGTGCAACTCATTCGGTTATACTTTCAAAAACTGAAGAAACAGTTACTCCCGAGGATTCGCAGGCAATTACATTCGCTTTGGAGGAGTATTCCAAACTTTCCGATGGAGCCAGAGCCTTGCTCAGCGCTCAATATAATCTGCTTTTAGAATTGAATTATGCAATAAACTCAGCATCTTTCAGTGGTTCTTCTTTTACGGAAACCTTCAGCGGAGATATGAACTGGATGCGTGTCGATGCGGCTGATGATGCGATTAGTCGTGTGACTGCCGATGGTAAGTTTTTACCTGCTGATGCTAAAAAAAGCAATTCGGGTTATGAAGATTTAGTTGTTGCAGAAGGATATTCTGAATCTTTTACTCCTGATATACCTATCTATATTCATAAATACTGGCCTAAAACCAGAGAAATAAAGACGATATCGGGCAAATATACCGTTACAAAACAACATCATAGGGGCTCGCTTATAATTTATTATTATAAGGATATAAATAACTGGCGAGGAGTTTACATAACTAATAACGGCACAAATATGCATATTAAATATCTTATGAAGGAATCAGATGCCCTTGATAAAGATACGGTTTATTATGCACATACAGCAGCAACCTATTATGATGCCGGTATTCCGAGTGCTGGTCCTTTTACCTATGACACAGAATGCGATTTTGTATTAACCTACGGTGAAGACGGTAAAGTTGTTTTAAAATTGATGCAGGGTACAAATACTGTTGAGGCAGAGCTACCTGCAGCAAAGGAATTTACAACCCTTGCTCCAAATGTTTCTAATCTCGTCTACAATAAAGATTCTGTTTATAAATCAGTTGATGGTGGAAAGACTTTTACTGCTATGGCATATACCCATGAACAAGATAACGTAACATATTATCTTTCAGAGCAATATACTTTTTCCGCTATTAATGCAAAAAGCGGACAGTTTGCTATGGGCGTAGGAAAGATAGGCTCCACCTTTGATGATATTAAGGTCTCATTTGTTCAAAGTATTCAGGAAATGGTAGACGAATTTAAAACTGTCAATGCCGAAATCCTCGGAAAAACCGAAAGCACTGTAACAGTGAGTGATAAGGAAATTCTTATCGAAGCCTTTGACCACTATGCGCGGCTTCCGGCTGATGCAAAGGCAGAGCTTGCAGATGAGCTTGATTATCTTAATAAGTTGGCTTATGTATTAGCTCCGGCAAGTAAGGTTTTCATTGAAAGATATAATGCATATTGGTCTAAAACAACTGATGATATGACCTATTATGATAGAGAAACATTAGCGCAGGCGATTGCTGATTATAATGCTTTGGATGATTTTTCAAAGGAATTAACAGCAGATAAAAAGGCTTTACTTGATGATTTATATGAGGCGGCTATGAGCATGTTCTTGCCGCGTGACCCCAAGGATTTCAGTGACTTTGATGCTGACTTTGAGGACGACTATTTCCCCTTCCGTAATGTTTTCGGAGAGATAAATGGCACAAGTGAAGCAGGGATTGTTGTTGACCCAACAGACCCCACGGGTAAAAATCATGTGTTCTTGGTGCGCAACGGCTCAAGCGGCGTACTCATGTTTACTCCCTGTGCAGAGCTTTGGAATGCACAGGCGCAAATGAAGACTATTTCAACAAGAATTTATATGGATGGTCTTAACGTTTTCGCACCCCCTATTTTCATTTATGACTATAAGGATGCAGAAAACATGAGAGGTGTTTACTTCTCTAACACAGGAGCGTTAATGCTTTATACTATGGCAGACGGCATCGAAGGTCAAAAGATATTGAGGGTTGCTCCCTTCCTTGAGGATTTCCATGAGGGTTGGGTTAATTATAACTTCACCTTTGCGGGAAGTAGGGCTAGCTTGGTTGTTGAATTGCCGGATGGTACTTCAGAGTCATTCTCACTTGATTGTACAGCTGGCGCCCGTTTTGGTTTTAAAACATACTCGAGTTGGGGACACATAGGTCAACCCGCATACTTTGATGATCTTCACGTTACAATGACCAAGGGTGACTTTGATGTTGACCAGACTATCGAGGATATCAGTGTTTACTATTCTGAAAATGCTCTTATTTATCCTAATGAAACCATCTTACTTTCGGGTGAGCGTTTGGGTGAAACAGTTGAGTCGGTTCAGATTAATCGCCTTGAAGATATTGCTCCGTCCGATACTGACAAAGCAGCATATATCAAGGAAACTAACTATGATACAAGCGGTGAGTATGACGGTTTAACAAAGCCAACAGAACCCACCTGGAATAGTGGGGCTGCAAAAAACGTTAAAATTCTTCAAACAACCAAGAACTCAATCAAGGTTGTTGTTCCCGAAGAATATGAAACGGGTATTTATGCTATTAAGCTAACACCTAAAACGACAAGCGCAAAAGGCGCAACCTTCTATGTTAATGACCCTCGCATAAGAACCATCATAGGTGATGAGGGTGAACTCGCAACCCGCGGCGGTTATATCCGTATAATCGGTAATAACCTTTTGCCAACAGGTAGCATACAAAATGTTAAAGTTCAGCTTAAAAATGCAAGTGGCGAAACCTTTAATTTCCCCGTAACAAAGTATTATGAGGATGATAACTATTCACTCGAATGTGCAGTTCCCGAAGATTTTGCTTACGGTGAATATGAAGTATTCGTTTATAACGGATACGGTGATAAAACTGCTTGGTCGGCACCGGGTAAGGTTAAAATCGCTGCAAGTCCGAGAGACAGTTGGCCTACTAAAGTATTTAATGTTAGGGACTTCGGTGCAGTTGGTGATACACAAACAAACGATACACCTGCTATTGTAAATGCGCTTAATGCTGCAGCTAAAAACGGCGGCGGGATAGTTTACTTCCCTGAAACTGAATATTATAACGGTGCTTACCGTGTTGTAACCACCCTTGCAATTCCCCAAAATGTTGTTATTAAGGGTGATGGAACTGGCAATTCACAAATTATGTGGTCGGCTAACCGTTGGCAATATAAAGAGGTTCCACCGCTTATGGTAATTACAGGTAATGTTGAGATTGCCGATATTGGTCTTTACACCTCTCGCGGTGCCAGCATTATTACTACTACGGCAGCTCCGGGCCACCCGCTACAACATTCATTTGTAGACCCGGGTAATTATGCAGATAACATTTATATAAGAAATGTTAAAATCAGAACGCAGTGGAATTCAGGTATGTTAACCCAAGGCGGCGGCGGAATTCTAACAGGTACAGGTAAGCAAACCGTTGACGAGGTTAGAAACGCAGTTCTTGCAGAAATGGTAAGTTTACCTCGAATCCAAGTTTCTTTCGGTGGTGCTCAGAACCTTCAGCTTGAAGATGTAAGCCTTATTGATGCTCCTGGTGCATTGAATTACGGAATTCATACCAATCATGAGTATACGCAGATTAGGAACTGCCACTTTGAATCAGGCTGGCATAGCTTCACGTCACTTAACGGCTTGATTTACGAGGATAATGAGCATACTCGTGCGGCAACCGGTGCAACCGGTGTTGGCGTTTATATCGCAAGAAACTATATGCATCATGTTATGCAAAATAACCGTGAGCTCTTTACTATTGACGGTCAGCCTTTTGCGCAAAATATGACTGTTCAGTTCATAGGTCCTGATGAAAAAATAATGGGCAAGGGCAAAACTGATGATGTTACCTATAAGATTATTGATAGATCTTATAAGGATGATCAGCTTGTTGGCTATGAGATAATAGTAGGCTCTGGTCAGGGTCTTGGTCAGGTTCGCCGAATTGTTTCGCAAAAGGGAAACACTTTCACAATAGATAGACCATTCACAATATCGCCTAACAGAAACTCTCGTGTGTGGTTTACAGTTCCCCGTCACGGATGGTTCTTCGTAGATAACTACTTTGAAGAAGGTGCCGCTTGCGGTACTTCGGGCACACTTATCGACTCAGTCTGGGATAAGAACTACTTCACACTCCACGGTGGTCAAAAGTTTGCAACGCGTGACGGTCCAAACTGGTACTTATCAATGGTAAATCAGGTAATGGAAGACCCGTGGTATATGCACGGTGAGGGTATTGGTTACGACTGTACATTTAACACCTTCTCTCGTGTTCAAATGCATGCGATGAATGCTTTCGCTTCGGAAATCGTAATCGGATTTGTTTGGAGAAGAAACGATTTCGGTGAGTATTATATTCATATTCAACGCGCTCCGTATTATAGCGGTATCCGTGATATGATTCTTGAGAACAACAAGATGAGCGGAGTTGAGTATATAATTGACGCAAACACTGAGAGTGTATCTTATATTGAAGGAACCCTCATTCGTGATAACGATTTTGAGTCTGCAAATCCTGAAGCATATAAGGGTAGTCACTTCATTGCAGGTCAGACCGAGCTTAATAAGTATGGCTCACCAAGATGCTTGATTGTGCACTCTGCTTTCGACCCATCAGGCAACAACCTCGGCGATGTTAATGCTGATGGTAAGGTTAACCTTAAGGATAGCACAATGATTCGCCTTTCAATATTCGGTATTATAACATTAACGCGAGACCAAATCATTCGCGCCGATGTTAATAAGGATTCGAATATAACTATGAAGGATGCTAACCGAATTAGAAAATATCTCCTTGAAGGCATTCCGCTTGATAGCGATATAGGTACAGGTGATGATACCTCGAGCGATAGCTCATCAAGTGATGATTCTTCAAGTGGCGGCTCATCGAGCGGCGACTCGTCTGGTGACTCATCGAGTGGTTCGTCGAGCAGCGACGCAGGTTTCTTACCTGGAACTTGGTAAATAAAAACAAAAAAATACAGAGGCAAAAGCCTCTGTATTTTTTATGCCATTATTAAATTAGTTTCTATTATTGGTAAATATTTTTATTGCCATTTTAACATTGTTTTTCATAGCAAATTCTACATCTTTAAGTGCATCGTAGAACTGTGCATAGGTATTGATATAACAATTAATGGTTTGTCTTTTGCTTATATTCAAGCGGTGTTACACCGTAAAAACGCTTGAATAAGTTTATAAAATATGAGTTATCCGAAAAACCAACGCTCGTTCCCGCCGATAACACGGATTCGCCGTTTTTAAGCAATTCTGCGGCAACTAGCATTTTTTTCTTTTGTATGAATTCAAGCGGTTTTATACCAAAGTATTTTTTGAATTTTCGCTCAAGAGTGCTCGCGCTTAAAAAAACATTATCAGCAATATCGGAAACTTTTATGTTTTCTGAAATGTTATTATCAATATATTGAAGAATTGAAGAAAGGTCGTCAGGTAAATTTCCTGAAAATTCTGAGTTATCGGTGCTTTCTTTTAAAATGTTTATAAACCGCAACAAACAGTAATATTTTTCAAATTCGGATAATTCTTCATAAGTCATTTTCTCACACAGCGAAATAAGTTCGTCTTTTGTTTTTTTGTATGGACTAATGAAATTTGCTGAATTTTCTTTCAAAAAGAAGTCAAACAAATCTTGATTCTGCTCACAATCAAGCAAAATCCAAAAAAAGTTGTGTTCCTCCTCAGAATTGTAAACGCAGTGATGATATTCACCGGGACGCGCTATGATAATATCCCCATATGAAACAGGGTAGAGGTTATTTTCAACAAGGAAAGAAACATTACCCGAAAGATTTATATATAATTCAAGTTCTTTATGTATATGAAGGTCAATTTGGTGGGTGTGAATATTTTTGTTAGTACAAGTGCGTTTTATCATAAATTTGAAATTTTTCACTTCACCGAAATTTAAGTTTGCAACCTTAGATTTGTTCATTTTAACACATCCTCTTAGTGACGATTATACCATATTTTTTGCCGTAAAATCAATAGAAAACGCTAAAAATATATGGTATATTTATTACAAAGTTTAAGAGGTGATTTTTTTGATAAACTACATATTGCTTTCGGTTTCAATGCTTTCGATTGTCCTGCAAAACGGACTTTTTAATAGTGTTAGCAAAACTAAACTTAAAAATAAATATGACAGATTTAACTATAATTCATGGCTTTATCTTATATGTTTTCTTATGTTTGCTGCGCTTTGTATAGGCGGAAAAATTACGCTATATTCCGTGCTTTTAGGACTTGCATTCGGTATTGTTACAATGCTTTCTAACTTCTCAAAGATAACAGCTCTTGCAAAAGGTCCAATGCATATAACCATCCTCGTAACTACTTCTTCAATGATAATTCCGGCACTTTCTGGTGTGGTTATGTTTGGCGAAAAATTTAGTATTGGTAAGACTTTTGCAATACTTTTACTGATATTTTTTATCTACATTTCACTGAAAAAGGACAAGTCTAGTTCTTTTAATAAAGATTGGATTTTATACTGTGTTCTTGCTTTTATTTTCCAAGGTGCTATCGGTATAATTCAGAAAATTCATCAATCTTCATCGCATAAAGATGAGTTGTTTGTGTTTCTTGCGGTATCATTCCTTTTTTCTTGTATTTTTTCAAAATGTCTTTCATTCGGAGGAAAAGAAAAGCTTAAATTTACTAAAAAAGAGTATATTTTTGCCTTTCTTTGCGGTATTTGTACCTTTACGATGAACTATATTAATTTAAAACTTTCGGGCATTATACCTTCCCAAATTTTCTTTCCGCTTGTTAATGGCGGATCGATAGTTTTAACTTCTCTTGTTTCAGTTTTTATTTTCAAAGAAAAACTGAGCAAACGGCAAACCATAGGTCTTATCGGTGGAATAATTTCGCTAATTTTGATTTGTATTTTGTGATGTCTAGAAAGGAAAAAGTGTTATGAACGAATGGAAAGGCTATGTAAAACCGTTTAAAATTTTCGGCAACCTTTATTTTGTGGGATTAGAGCCTGCTTCTACCCATATAGTTGATACTGGAGAAGGGCTCATAATGTTTGATAGCGGCTATCAGCATTCACTTTATCTTGTGCTCCACAATATGCATATTTTAGGACTTAATCCGCTTGATATTAAATATATTATTCACACACATGGTCATATTGACCACCTTGGTGCAACACGGGCGCTAATCGAACTTACTCACGCTAAAACTTTCCTTGGAAAAGAGGATAGAGATTATGCGAATGGAACGCTTGATTTAACCTATGCAAAAGAGCTTGGTATGGAGTATAAAGAAGTTTTCGAACCGGATGTTTTACTTAATGATGGTGATAAAATAACACTCGGAAACACCGAAATAACAGCGAAAGCAACACCCGGTCATACTCCCGGTTGTATGTCGTATTTTTTCAACGTAACCGATGGTGAAAGAACCTTTCGTGCAGGGCTACATGGCGGAATGGGAATAAACACCATGTGCAAAGAATTTCTTGATAAATATAATCTTTCCTATGATTGCAGAGATAAATTTATTGCCGCTATGGATAGATTAAAGGATGAAAAGGTAGATATTTTTCTTGGCAACCATTTGCAGCATAATGATACTTTGGGAAAGGCTAAAAGGATAGCCAACGGCGAAACCGATGCATTTATAAACCCGAAGGAATGGGGAGAATATGCCTTGTGGGCGAAGCAAAACCTTATAAATATGATTGAAAATGAGGGCTGATAAAAATGGTAAAAACAGGATTTAGTTTTAAATATGATGGAGAGAAAAAGTTGTTTTCCGAGAGCGGAAAATTCAAAATTGATAAGAGCTTAACCGTTAATGCCATTCGCAAAGAATACCCCGAATTTAATGCTTGCGAGTGGGTTGTTTGTTTCGAAAACGAGGGAAAAGAAAACAGTAAAATCATATCTGAAATTAACGACTGTGATATAAATTTCACCCTTAAAAATGTTGCCGAAAAAAGCAATATAAACAGGGCAGAAGTGGGTTTTCCTTGCATCACCGCTATGCACGGATGCGATGGCGATTATCACTTTGATGACCGTGAAAGTTCGCTTGAATTTAACCTTTTTGATATTTATATTGAGGATGGAAAAAGCAAAAATTTCGGCAATAGAGATGGCCGTTCAAGCGATAAAATGGCGCCTTTTTTTGATGTTCATACAAAAGATTCGGGTACAATTTTAGCGGTTGGATGGACTGGTGACTGGCGCGCCGATTTTACAAGAAAAGGCGATGATATTGAGATAAAAACAGGTCTTAGAAGAGCCGAATTTTATCTTGAACCGCAAGAAAAAATACGTACAACTTCGGTGCTTATAATGGAATATAATGAGGGAGAAGATAAGCATAATAAGTTTAGAAAACTTATGAAAAAATATGTATCTCATAAGACCAAAAATCCAAATAGGCGCGATGGAATTTTAGCATCGGAATTATGGGGCTCGTTACCAAGCGAAGAGATGATAAAAAGAATAAACGAACTAGGTAGCCACGGCATAAAACTCGAGGATATTTGGATTGATGCAGGTTGGTATGGAGAGGGCGAAATTGGTCCTACTTCTTCCGACCCTGGTTGGTGGGGACAGGCAGGTAACTGGAATGTTAACACCACCGTTCACAAGAAAGCTTTGCTCGATGTAAAGGAAGCTGCAAACAAGTACGGATACAATCTTATGCTTTGGATAGAGCCTGAAAGAGCCGGTAAGGATACCGCTATTGTCAAGGAACATCCCGATTGGTTTTTTATGAGTGAAAGAGATAAGGAAAATGCTCTTATCAACTATGGAAACGAAGCAGCGTGGCAGCATATTTATGACTATATAAGCGGTCATATTGAAACGCTCGGTCTTTCTTGTTATAGGCAGGATTTCAATATGAATCCGAGAGTATTCTTTGAGGATAACGATAAAGAGGGCAGAATAGGAATAAGCGAGATTAAGCACATAACGGGTATGTATGCCCTTTGGGATAAATTGCTTGATAATTACCCCTATTTGATGATTGATAACTGCGCTTCGGGAGGCAGACGTGCTGATATCGAAACCTTACGCCGTGCAAACCTGTTTTTCAGAAGTGATTATCAATGCCTTTTCAATGAAAATCCACTCGTTTTGCAGTGCCATAATGCAGGTTCGCAAAATTACCTTTCCTATTGCGGTTGCACAAGCAAAACCAAAAGCGATGATTATACTGTTCGCAGTACCTTTGCATCAAGTTGGGGAACGGCATGTTATAACACCATCTACCAGACAATGGATGAAGAAGATTTTGCTTGGCTTAAAAAATGCGTTGATGATTATAGAAAAATAAGGCACTATTTCTCGTGCGATTTTTATAACCACGGTTCGAGCGAATTCGATGAGAGCGCTTGGGCAATATGGCAGTTCCACGATGATGAAACTAACAGTGGTATTGTTATGGCTTTCAGAAGACCAGAATCGCCTTTTGATAATGTTACGCTCGAATTAAAGGGATGTGAAAATCACACCAAATACACCTTCGAGGATTTTGATAGCGGAGAGATTTCCCACGGAGATAATACCATTAAAATTTCACTACCCAAAAAGAAAAGCAGTGCGATTATAAAATACAGCGCAGAATAAAAATTAACCCTTGACTGAGGACATATCGGTCAAGGGTTCTTTTTTTGCGAAAAAGAGCGAAAATTAACTTATGTGTTATAAAATGCACAAAAAAGAAGCTAAAAATGCTATTTATTTTGAAAAATCGGTCAATTTTGGTGCCTTATATCAAAAAAAGAGAATAGAGCAAAAAGGCACTTTGTGGTAGAATTAAAATAGAAAAATTTTAGGAGGTCAAAATATGATTTTCGAACGAGTAAAAAAGCTTGGTAAAGTAGCGTTAAGTTTCGTTCTTACCATTGCAATTATAACAATTTCACTTTGCATATCATTCGGTGTTTCCGCAGCATCTTTTGCGGGTGGAAGCGGAACTATGCAAGACCCATATCTTGTAGCTACGGCAGAGCAGTTACTAGGTATGCGTGAAAACTTAAGTGCACACTACAAACTTGCTAATACAATTGACTTAAAGGGGGTTAAATTTTCACCTATAGGAAACCTTGAAAAACCATTCACAGGTTCCTTCTCGTGTGATACAGGCAGCAACGGTCGTCCTCTTTATGCTATAAAGAACTTAAATTTCGTTCTTGAGGAAACTATTTACCTCGGTGAAAAGATTAATCGTTGGGAAGCAGGTCTCTTTGGTGCGATTAACGGCGCACGAATTGCAAACATCTATGTCCTCGATGCTTATGTTGAGAATAAGAACGAAGGTTTCGCACGAGGTGCTATTAAATATAACAACTATAAACCAAGTCAGGACGAGATGGGTTGCGCAGTTCTTGTTTGCGATGCAGTAGATTCTGAAATTACACATTGCTATACATCGGGTAAGGTTACAGGTAAATCCAACTGGATGGCAGGTCTTGTTGGCCGTGCTTACGGAGGCAAAGTTTCCTACTGCGGTTCTTCGGTAGATGTAATCAACCAGAGAGGTTTCTTTGGTTCGGGCGGTCTTATTGGTGACTGTAGTACAGAAGTTAGTTTCTGTTTTGCAACCGGTACTGTTGAAGGCGGCGGACAGAACGCAACCACAGGTGGTCTTATCGGCCAGAGCTGCCGTGCTTTCTATGGAGTAACCGATTCTTATTGTACAGGTAAGGTTTCAAACAAAAGTTATGAAGCATTCAGCTTTGCAGGTTTCTCGGGCGGTAACGGTCAGGAACATGAAGAGGTAGAGCTTTCTAATTGCTACACTTTAAGCACAGTTACTGATGCTAATGCAGCGGTTTACAAAGTTGATGGTTTCACAGTACATAACAGCTACATCTCAAAGGATGTCGCAAAGGGTTACCAAAAAGATTTTGACCTCGCGGATAAAGCAAAGATTGCTTCGAGCATAGGGAAGAGAAGCGGTTGGGAAATCGGTGCAGACGGATATCCTGTTATTGCAGGTAATACACCTTTAACCAAGGAAGAGGCTGCAGCCTATGTTCCCGGTGCCTCGGTTGGTGGTTCTACAACACCTACACCCGATAGCAACACAAGTAATACACAAAGTGGTGGCACTGCAAATAACGGTGCAACAAACAGTGTTAACACCAATAGCGGTGCAGCAAATAGTAGCACAGCATCATCGAAACCTGGCAGTGCTTCTTCGCAGAGCGGTGCAACAAGTAAACCTGCTTCTTCGAACGGAAGTACAACCCAAAGCTCAACAACAAGCAGTAGTGCAACCAATAGCGTGAGCAGTTCTGTAGGAAACACCACTAACAATGTTCAAAATAATAATGGCGGCGTTGTTCAAAATGGTGTGAGCAATAATATCCAGAGCGGTGTTAATAACAACGCCGGTAACACAGCTACCGATAATGGCGGCGCACAAACTACAGTAACTCTTGATGATTTTACAAATGCAATTAATGCATTACCGAGTGAAACAGAATTCACACATGCAAATCTTCCTCAACTTGTAAATGCTCAACGTATATATAACCAGTTAACAGAAGAACAACTCACAAACATTGATTCTGCAGCAAGAATTAAGTTTATAACAATCAAGAACTCTGTTCAGGAAACAATTCTTGTCTCTCTTAAAGCTGAGGTAGAAAAATTACCAAAGGTTAAGAAAATTAAGGCAAAGGATAAGGAAAAAGTATTAGAACTTGCAGATATGTACTCTTTGCTTTCCGATGATGCTAAGGTTGCTCTTGACCAAGACTTAAGAGAAAAACTTGAAGCAGCTATTAAAAAGGTTAACTCCTTTGAAGAAAAAGAAGAAACTTCTGCTTCGGCTTCTAATCTTACAACTGTAGAAATAATTCTCTTAGTAATGCTTGTTTTTCTTAATGTTTTAGCAATAGCTTTCTGCGTGTTCAACTGCATTAAGTCATACAAACTTATAAAAATAGCAAACTCTTCTTTTGAAGATATAGATGATGCAGAGGAAGATTCTGCAGAATAAGAATAGAGGAAAAAATATGAAGCTTAAAAGAACATTAATAGTACTTCTTGCTGTTTTAATGTTACTTTCGCCGCTTAGTTTAATTTCTTCAACTGCAGCACCCACTTTTACTCTTGAAACTTCTGTTTATAAGTGGGATGCAAAAGAAGGTAAAAATGTTTTAAGTAATGAGTTTTCATCAAATGATATTTTGACCCTTTACATAAGCGCTCCGGAAAATATCCCACTTGGCGGCTTGCAGTTTGTTGTAAATTATGATAGCGAAAGTTTAAAATTCAACAAGAACTTATCTTCGTATCTTCCTGAGGATAGTAAAGCAAATTTAATGATAAACCCCGCAAATGCAGGAAAAATAGCAGGAACTCTTGATACATCCAAAAGAGATAATCAGGTTTCGGGAGATTTATTTACATTCAACTTTACAGTACTCACAGTGAAGAGTGAAAAAACTGTTAGTTTAACAGTGGATGTGATTGATGCTTATGATTCATCTGCCAATCACGACCCCATAACAGTTACAACCGATTCAGGTAAAACAGTTAGTTTGTTAACGACTGATGTACCTCAGTCATTTATAGATTTGGTTAAGAAATTAAGCAAAATAACAATCGATTCTTTAGAGGATATTACAAATGCAGAGGTTGCTTTTGCCAAACTTACAAATTTACAGAAAAAAGCCTTTAAAGATACCGAGTGGTATGAAATATTCATCGGCGCAAGAGCAAAGTATAATTTACTTCTTGAAAATGCCAAACTTGAAGAACTCTATCAAGCAGCTGAAAATTTTATTAAAACCAATCCTATTCTTAACAAAGAAATAGAAAAACTCACTGCTGACGATAAAGCAGCGGTTGATAAAATGATGGAAGCTTATAAGCTTCTTACCGAAAATGTTAAAACTAAGTTAAGCCGCGAAATAAGAGAAAAAATCCCGAAAATACAGGAGAGGGTAGACCTGCTTGTTGAGTCTATTACCAATACGGCAGATTATAAACTTTCTTATTCTTCACTTTGGGAAACAGATGAAGAACTTGTTTTGATGGATGCGGAGGATGTCATAAATCTCGTTAATGAAGCTCTTTTGATTTATGATACTCTTGATGAAATTTCCAAACAAAACCTTGCGGATAAAAAAGCATATATTGAGGCTCTAAAGATAAAACTTCTTGATAGAATTGAAAAAAATGCTGCACAAGCATTAATTGATGATGAAATTATCGAATATCAGAAAATTTGGTTAAAGGTTTTATCCTTAAGTAAATTCTCTGTTAAATTAGAGGATAAAACCGCAATAAAACTTGCAATGGGCGCCTATGAAAAACTTTCTGAAGGCGCAAAAGCCGGACTTTTATCTAAATATAATAATATGGCTGCGCTTCTTGAACTTTTAGATTATTATGCACAGCTTGATGATGAGAAGGATGATAACGCTTCCGATACTCCAAGCAGTGATGCTTCGCAAAGTTCACAAAGTAATAATACTCAAAGCACACCTTTACAGGATGTGAGCGGTACTGTTAGTTATATTACAAATACAGAAACGGTAACCCAAACCGTAACCGAAACGGTTACTGTAACAGTTCCTGAGTATATAACACAAACAATAACAGTTCCCGAAACCCAAACCGTAACCGAAACGGTTACAACAGAAGTTCTTGTTAAAGAATATATGGAAAAACCCGTAGCCCGAGTAATATTCTGGTTGTTTGTAAACTTGTTCTTTGCGATGGTTTGGGGTGCCTTTGCATATTTCTATAACAAGTTCCTTGAGAAGAAACTTTTACCAATAATAAACGTCAGGGAGGAAGAATAATGAAAAACATATTTAAAAACAAAAAGTTCATATTAAGCATTTCATTAATTATTGTTTTTGCAATAGTTGTTTCAGTTGCTTCCTCTATGACTGCTTTTGCAGGTAATATAACAATACTTGATGATATAAACCCAGACCTTACTTATAAGCAGATAAAGGGTAAATATGAATCATGGGATACTACCGAAACAAGCTATTATGAGCATGAGAGTGGCTCCTCAAAATATAAGATGGTTACAAATGCTTATAACGTTTGGTGGACTACCGATGACTTTGATTTTGCATATAAAGAATATAATTTCAATTTCGGCTCAAAGGCAGAGTTAACGATTGAAACAACTATAACTGAACTTGGTCCGCAAGAATTTATGAATGCGGCTTGTGGAATTATGATTCGTTCAGATTTAACACCCGGTGCATCATGTGTTAATATGCAGATTCGTCCGAGTGATTATATCGCAGTTTATAGAACAGCATCCGATACAGGTGCTGCGGCAGGTCCGCGTGGCGAAATCACACCTAAATTGCCTATAAAGCTTAAAATGGTGCTTAAAAACGGTAAGGTTACTTGCTATTGGGCAAACGGTGGCGGCACTTATGCTAAACTTGCTCCGGCGCTGAACCTTATCCATGGAGACACAGTTTATGTAGGTCTTGAAGCATATTCCGGTGTTCAAGAAAATATTGATACAGTTGTTTTTGATGGGCTTAACATCAAAATCGATGCTCCCGAAGGCACAAAGTATGATGAGCCATCAGGTGGTGACGGTGGCGTTGTTGAAGAGGATGAAAAGGTAGTTCTTCCTGATGATAACATCGTTTCCGATGAGGTTTTACTTAAGGAAACCTTTAGTGACGGTGATATCCAACCCGTTGATGATGCAAAAAAAGCTGTATATAACGCTAATTGGAAAACCAATTGTTCTGATTTAAATGAAACAGTTGTTTTAAACGAAGAGAAAGATAACTATTATCTAAAGAAAGACTTTGATACAAACTATTATGTTGCCGATAAGGTTGTGAATAAAGACCCGCGTGACTGGTCGGACTACTCTTTTGAGGCAGATGTTCGTATCAATTCTGCCCACCTTGAAAGTGAGGCAAAAGACCTAACCTTTATGACGAGGTTTATGGATACTGCACAATATGGTTATAGATATTATGCAGTTTACTTTAACCGAGGAAATAGGCTTTCAATCGGTAGGGTGCTTGGTAAGGCAAACATCGGCCACGAGCCTACCAATCTTGAGGATTCAGAAGGTAAAATTCTTTGCGGACATAGTGAGGCAGAATGTGACTGCGTTGTAAACTATGAACTTGATTATTTCGGCAAGGAAAATGCTGATAGATGGGTAAAAATCAAGATTGAATGTTTTGATAATACCATAACTGTTTATTGGGATGGTAAGCAGGTGCTTAAATATACCGATAATACTAAGTACTGTATCGGAAGAGGTACTGTTGGTGTCTATTCAAATGGTATTGGTGCCGATATTGATAACATAGTTGTTCGCAAGATGGAAGATTATTATGGCGAAAGCTATGATAATAAGATTTGTTCAAATTGGGATGAACCTATTCCGGACATAGTTAAGCAATATGTTGAAAAAGGTTGGTATACATATAAGGAATGGGAGGAATCGTAATGAAAGTTAAGTTTTCTAAAAGAATTTTAAGTGCGATTCTTTGCCTTTGCATTATAGTTGCTTCATTACCCGTTTCCCTGATTATTAATGCACAAACAAAAACTTTCAGCGAAGATTTCAGCAATATCGCTGAGTGGGAAACTGTTATAGGCAATTATAGACAGTCACTTGACCCATTATCATCAAAAAGCACAGACCCTGCAGTTACTACATATGAAGGCAGAACAGCAATGACGCCGGCTAAGGGTTTAACCCGTGCTTCACTTATGACAACCCCTAAAAACTGGTATACGGATAGCCGTGTTGAGAAGGTTTCGGCAACCTTTAGGTTACCAACCGAGGGTATCGAGAAGTCAAACCCCGATAGTAGCGCAGGTATTTATGTTGCAAACTTTAATGCTTATAACAGTATGGCATTGCAACTTAATAACAACCAAGGAAAGCTTCAATATCAGTGGTTAGAATTTAATTATTATGATTTTGAAACCGCACAAGATAAATCAAAGGTATACTATGATAATGGTAAAACAAAGCCAAGTTATTGTACAAGTGCTTTGACCGATAGAAAGGTATCTTCGGTTCTTGCTTCAGGTTGGATAGATGTTGTGATAACATACGATTATTCTGAGTTATCAAGCAATAAGTTGGTTGTTACTGCGGTATTCACTGATGGAACAAATACTGCAACCACCAGTGCAACAATGACTTTTGATAATAATCAGTATACTGTGAAGACAGGAACGGTTGGTAATCTAACAGTTCTTTCAACCGATACCTATAATTCTTATACAGAAGGCTTCAAGGTAGGTATTGCTTCGGCTTCACAAGCACCCACCAATTTCTATTTTGATTCTTTTGAAATACAGTTTGCAAAAACAGCAGCTGATTTTGCAAAAGAGTATAAGGAAACCTATGCGGATATATTAGCCATTGAAACCGTTTCTACAAATGCACAAGCGGGTGATGTTTTAGAGGCAATTAAGGCATATAACAGTGCCGATGCTGCCACAAAATCACTCCTTGCAGAACAGATAGCAAAACTCAATACCCTTAAGGCTTCTATCAAAATTCATACAGATGATTTTGAAAGCAAGGAGCTTTTTGAAGAGGTTTGGGAAAGTGTTCCCGAATCGGATATATGGCATGCAACAGGTGGAGTTACAACATCCACGCAAACAAAAGCAGCACAGGTAATTACCGAAACTGATGGAAATAGTGTGCTCACACCTGAAATCAGAAATACTACAAGAAAGCGCCGTGTTCTCACCATAAAAGAGGGCTATCTCAAAGAAGGTGAGTTTGCATCCTTCTCAACCGATATGAGAATAGATGCAGGAAACAGTGCTGATAGAAACCCCGGTATCTACTACTATTTTAAAGACCAATATAATTGGGAAAGATTAGAATTTGTTACCGGTACGGATAGTTTTACTATTCGCGTTGGCTATGCATCAGGTAATAGTCAAGAGGCAGCTTCCGGCTTATATTCTTTAGGTAAAGCAAATGAACAAGTAGGCTCAGTTATTAAGACCGGTGATTGGATAAATGTTAAGGTTGATTATGGATATGATGTTGATAAGACAACCGTTAAATTTACATTTACCAATAAGGATACTAATGAAGATTATACATTCAGTGTAGACTCACCAAGAATCAAAAACGGTGTTAAAGTAGGATATGGTGCAGGAAGCAATGTTGCTGATTTATTCTACTTCGATAACTTTGCAGTTACATTTATTAAAACGGCTGCAGAATTTAAAGTTGACCATGCGGCAGTGCTTAATCTCACAACCTCAACTATCGATGAAACACATGCGCAGGCACTTTTAGATGCTTTAAAAGATTATGAAACATTAAGATACGATGTTAAGGAATCACTTTCTGCAGAGTATGCAAAACTTACCGAGTTAAAGGATTTCTTACAACTTAATACATTCAAATCAAAATACAGTGCAATTCTTTCGCTTACAACCGATACAGTTACTGCAGCCCATAAAGATACTATTCTTTCGGCAATCAAGGATTATGATGAACTTAATGCAGTTGCTAAGGAAGAACTAAAAGAGCAATATGCACTTCTTTTAGAACTTGAGGTTGTAGCTGTTGCCGAAGCATTTAAAACGGACTATTCAGGTGCATTATCGCTTACAACTTCAACCGTTACATTAAATGATAAGGCAAATATTGTAGCTGCGCTCCAAGAATATGAGAAACTTTCTTCAAATGTTAAAGAGAATTTAGTTTCAGAATATGAGCTTTTAGTTTCTCTTAAGGATAAACTTTCAGCAGATGAATTTGAGGCAGATAATACAAGTATATTAACATTAGCCGAAATTTCTAACGATACTGATTTAGAATTGCTTTTATTGACTGTTGAAGCTTATGGCTCTCTTACAAGCGGAGCAAAAGCAATGGTAGATACTGTATATACCGAAAAAATGGATGCTTTAAAAACATCATATTTCGGTGCAACAGGTGTGACAAGTATTGATTTTGCTAATACAACACTTGTTAATAACGTTTTAGAAATTTTAGGAAAAGACCCCGCAATCTTTACTCCTATGAGTAACAACCCGCCAACAACTGCACCGCTCACACAAGCGGCAAAAATTGAAACAATCGGTGGTAAGGTGGCTTACTTACCCGAATATAGAGGTATAAGCCGTCAAAGGAGTATTGCAGTGTTAAAATCGGCATTCAAAAAGCCCGATTCAACACTTGAAGAATTTACTGTTGATACGTACTTCGATGTAAACAGCACAAGCATTGATGCTAACTCTTGCGTTTATTTCTTCTATAAAGATATAAACAACTGGGGAAGACTTCAGTGGGCATTCAATGCGGAAGGCAAACTCGTAATGCGTACACAGGTTAACAACGGTAACGGAACAACCTCAACCCCCATAAACAACTGGACAATTGATGGTATTTCGATAGGAGAATGGTTCACCCTTAAGATTTCTTACAAGTACTATTCATCCTCAACCGATGTAACCTTTAAGCTTATGAAGGGCGAAACGATTGTTGCTGAAAAAACCGCTACTTATGCAAATATAAATAAGAAAAGTGAATTCTTCACTGGTCTTGGCGCAGGTTATGCAACCGAAACGCAGATTTCTAAAAATGAAATCAATAATAAAGTTTACTATAGCAATCTTCGCTATAAGTGGTCGCTTAAAGATGATGAGCTTGATATGGAAGAGGTTAAGAACTTCCTCAAAGATTATTCTGATGTTTTAGCCTTTACACCGAGTGCTAATATAAGTGAAAAGAAAATTATTCGTTTAAATGCTGCTATTGATAGCTTCTTTTCTCTTAGAAAAACATCAATTGCATATCTTGATGCTAATTATTCGGTAACTACTAAGTTTATATCACTTTGTGCCGCTATTCCAAGTGAAGAAGTAACTTCATTTAAACAAACGCACGCAGAAATTCTTGCAAAGCAAACTGTAACAAAAGAAGATAAAATTACTGTTTATGCCGCTTTGAGAGATTACAACAAGTTAAACTCAATAGAGAAAATGGCTCTTTATAACGAGGGTGAAAAGTTATCCGCTTGGGGTAAATCACTTGAGGGTCGTACTGAGGATGATTTTACACCTTTCTATGATGACTTTGAGGGTGATTTTGATAAGTGGATGATAGATTATACAAGTACTGAAGAATATATCGCCGATATAGTTCCCGAAGCTGGCAACTCAATAAACAGTGTTCTTAAAATTCAGGGTAATGTAATCTATGTAAGACCAAGTAGCACCGATTGGCCCAAAATGGGTAAAATGGTTAAGCTTCATCTTCGTATGAAGTACGATGAGTATACAGGCTTTAACCCTGCAAGAATATTCCATTCTTATAAGGATGCGAAGAATTATTATGGTGGCGGTCTTAGTCCAAACGATGAAAAATCGGGCGTTCAAAGATACTACACATCCAAAATGATGGGCGGCGTTGTAAATGGTAATTTCGCTCAGAATAAGGAAGAAAAGCTTAATCCTTTTGATTGGTATGATGTTGAAATTACTTTTGAAGGCAAAACAGCAACTATTATTTTCACCGATTCCGAAGATGTTACCTTCTCGGTAACACAGCCTTATCACGATTCAGGCGTAATTGCTCTTGGATTTAACGATAATAACGGACTTTCTAATAGACACCCATCGAAGTTTATGTATGTTGATGATGTTTATGCAGAGTTCGTTAAGGGCGACTGGGATATAGACGAAGAAACTAAGGGAATCCATGTTTATAACACAGGTAATACATGGCATAATCCCGATGATATCGTAACAGTTTCGGGTGGCAAGCTCGGTTTCACAGTTAAGTCAGCAAAACTTCTTAGACTTGACGATATGACCGATGTTATAACCGATTGCGGTTATTTTGAGGAAAGCAACTTCGAAAACGATGGTAAATCTTATGCTATTCCGGCAAAGAATGTTAATATCGATTTCACAAGTGCAACCGATATAGAATTTACCCACGTTGCTGAAGATTCCTTGCAATTCCTTATTCCTAAAACTATGGAAAAGGGAATATATGCAATGGAACTAACTCCTGCTTATGAGCGAGAAGAAAAGAAGGTTATTCTTATTAACCGTCCGTTCATTTCTGCAACCTTTGGTAATGATGGACCAAGTGCTTCGCAGGGTGGAACACTTCGTATTATCGGTCATAACCTTGCTCCAACAGCCGATGTTGATGATATAACCGTTATTCTTAAAAATCTTAAAACAGGTGCAGAAACAGTTCTTGCTAATGACAAAGTTGCCAATAGCATCTTTGTTTACGAGAAGGATGGCAAAAAGGATAACTATAATGTTGCAGTTAATCTTCCCGATGATATAGCAAAGGGCGAGTATGCAGTTCTTGTTCATAACGGATACGGAACAAACTATGCTTATAGTGCTCCTGATACGATTACTATTGCCGATGATGTGAGAGCATCATGGTCACAAAAGGAATTTAACGTTCTCGACTTTGGCGCTATTGGTGACGGTAACGAAAACGATACAGGTGCTATTCTAAATGCCTTGCAGGCGGCAGCCGATAATGGCGGTGGTATAGTTTATCTGCCGGCTAAGGGTAAGAATAAGTGGGGAGTAGATACCAAGGGTATCTATAGCGTTGTTGATACTCTCTTTATCCCCGAAAATGTTGTTCTTAAAGGTGATGGCAGTGAGGTTTCAATGTTGGTTTGGAACGCTATCAAGTGGAAGTACGGAGAACTTCCTGATACACTTCTTGCCGCAACAAAGAATGTTGAAGTAAGAGATATATCAATTCGTGGAACCCGTGCTTATAACTACTTTAAAACTTATAAAACCAATAATGATACAACGAATTATGATTTCTCTGAAAATGAGAACATTTATCTCACAAATATTAAGGCATATTTCTATCGCCGAAATGGTGAGCCATCAAACGGTGGTCAAAGCGGACATTCGAATGCTGAAATGACTGCTGTTGAGGTTGAAGCAGCACTTATGGCAGAAATGAAGGACTCCTTCAGCCTTTCAATCACAGGCTCTAACGTTCAAATTGATAACTATGATTTATCAACTGATAAGCAGTTAACTTCTTCAGCTTGTCGTGCGGCTTATATGTATACCACATATTTGCAGGTTAGAAATAGCCATATTATGAAGGGTACTTTCCACGGAACAAATATGTATGCCGCAATTATTGAGGATAGTAAGTATGGACCTGACGGACCTCAGTTTATGGGTCTTGCTCATGCTTATGTTGCGAGAAACTATTACTTCGAGCAAACACAAAATAACCACGAGCTTATGCTTAACGATGGTAAATGGGCATGGTCGGGTGCTATTCAGTTTGTAACGCCAAAGCTTCAGGCAGAAATACTTCTCAATAAAGAAACAAAAATTATGGAAGCAATAAAGGTTTATGAAACTTTGGCTGATGAAATTAAAGCACAACTTACTGAAGAATATGCAGTTCTTCTTGGATTAAAACTCCAATTAGTTGATCCTAAGCCTATAAACAAGGTTTCAACCGCAGCATTTGATAAGTTAAAAACTATCGAAGAAAAGGTTGCTCTTTATAAGAAAACCTATGCCGATCTTTTGGCAATACCCAATTATGTTGAAGGCGTAACCTTTAAGGTACCGAATGTTAAGAAGTTCAAGGAAGACCGTTATAACGGCGAAATGCTTATCGTTGCAACGGGACAGGGTGTCGGTCAGGCAAGAAAGATTGTTGATACCTTTACAGTAGGCGAAGATACCTACCTTGTAATCAATAGGCCGTTCGCCATTAACCCGAACCGAAACAGTGAGGTTTATATCGAAGAGCCTCGCGAGAGAAGATATGTTGTAAATTGCACATTTGAGGATGGCGGTTGCTATGGTACATATGGTTCCGATATCGCAGGTCTTTATGATGGCAATATCGCGCAAGGATTCTTAGGACATGTAACCTTTAATGCTGTTTTCGCTTGTATTTGGTATGATTCCTATGTGAATAACACCATTTCATCCGTTAACTATGTTCACGGTGAAGGTTCAGGCGGCTCAGACGGTAATGTTGCAGGATTTGTAGATACAACTCGAATTAAAATTTATATGCACACTGATTTTACAACGGGTGGTCGTGGTTTCTTATTTAGAGGCAACCACTTTGAGAATGGTGCATACTTCAAATTTGAAACAGTTGGAACAAGGCAAATTGCCGATATAATCTTCGAGGATAATATCGTTGAAGAGGCTGAATATGCAATTTATTCGCACACTCTTAGTGACTATGCATATTATGATGGTTTAACCGTTTATAATAACGATTTTGATACCTGTACCTATGATTTCCATAGTGGAGTTCTTAACAACCTTGACAGCGAGGAAAACATAAACTCGATGGGTTATTATAATTCTATGGTATTAGGTGAAAATGGTGTTAGGGTTGGCGTACTAAAGGGTGACGCTAATATGGATGGTAAGGTTTCGGTTAAAGATGTTACCTATATAAGATATCACTTGTTAGGCATCACTGACACAACCGGTAAGGAACTTTTAACCGGTCAGAAATTCTCTAATGCAGACTATGATGAGAATGGCACGGTAACTCTTCGTGATGCACTTCTTATCAGAGATGCAATTTTGAATTAAAATAATGATGCACGAACAGATGGCGGAAACCCGCCATCTGTGCAGTGCTTTAAAAAGGAGCGAAAAAATTGAAACAAATGGGAATAAAGAAAAAGAGCACCTTTAATCAAAATCTGCCCTTTTTAATAATGTGTTTGCCGGTTATGTTCTATGTTATATGCTTTAAGTTCTTACCCCTGTTCGGAATGGTGGTTTCCTTTAAGGATTATAACTATATAGACGGAATATGGGGAAGCCCATGGGTAGGCCTCAAACACTTTGAATTTTTCTTTTCATCAAATGATGTGTACCACATTTTAGGTAATACAGTAGGTTACTTCTTCTTGTTCTACATAGTAAAGACAATATGTTCAATAGCAGTAGCATTTATGTTCTATTTTGTAGCAAGCAACAAAGCATTAAAGTATTACCAAACAGTGTTCACACTTCCAAACTTCAT
>JAZUMI010000097.1:0-2537 GCA_045603505.1 Acutalibacteraceae bacterium | reverse complement strand
GCATTACCTGTCATAGAAAGGGTTGGAATTGAGCAGAACGGGTCAATAACCGCAGTATCGGGGTCGGGTATAAACACCATATCGCTCTTCTCAACCACTGCATATCCATAGTTTGAAGCGTCAAAACCTATACCGCTTATTAAAGTTTCCTCAGAAAAATTTTGTGCCGGTATAGTTACGTGACGGTATTGACCGTTAATATCAACCATCTTGAAATCAACCATTTCAATATTGTTATCACGAATCATTTTTAAAACTTTTTCAACGCTCTTTTTCATTTTTTACACCTCTAAAATTTTTATTTTAAGTTTTGTAATATTATAAAATATTTATATATAAATGTCAATATTTGCTATTATCATCAAGCATAAAAAAGCAGGTGTTTTTTGCACCTGCTGAAAATTATTTAATTTTTATTTTTATATCTCCCGTATCGGTGGTAATATCGCACTTGCCTCCTGTTACACTTTTCGGAACATCTATACTTCCCGTATCACTCTCAACAATAAATACCTTTTCGGATAATAAAGTTCCCTTAACGTCACCCGTATCAGTTTTAATTAGCAATTCTTTAGCATCGCATCCATCAAACTTTATGTTACCGGTGCTTCTCTCGATTGAAAAGTTTTCCTTTGCAATAACATTTTGAAGCGATAAATCTCCAGTATCACCACTTGAAACAATGTTCGAGCAAGAAACATTTTGAAGTTTCGCTTTTCCGGTGCTAACTTCTATCTTAATATCTTCCTTACAGGATATGTTTTGAATGCTAATCTCACCTGTTGAAACCGAAAGGTCAAGCATATTAGCACTGATATTTTCCGCTATGATATCCCCTGTACTAGTTTTTACTTTTATAAAGTCGGTTGCAGAAGAAAGTAAATTTATATCCCCCGTACTCACCGAAATATCAACACTTTCGAAGTGAAAATCTTTTGGCAATTCTATATCCCCGGTGCTTTCCTTTATGGAAAGAACGGAATATTCTTTTTTAGGAAAATAAACGGTTATTTTAGGAGTATGGAAGTTTATGCCTATATGCTCATACCATTTTCGTTCATCAATTAAGCCTATTTTAAGGGTGTTTTCTTCAATTTTTACCGAGTGATTAAGATTTTCTTTTTCAAAGCAAACCACCTTTGTTTGCTTTCCGTCACCAAGTTTAAAAGTGATATCAACCGTATCAGTATCGAACAATATATTTTTAAAATCTTCCTTAAATTCGTAAGCATTAGTAACATACTTTTCGGTTGAAAGTTTAGTGAAATCCCAACCGTTTTTAGACATTGCCACCGTAAACATTATAAGTCCGACAATAATAAGGCAAGTGGCGATAATAAGACAAGTTTTTGTTTTCTTTCCCATTATGCCTCCCCCTTTCTAATAAAACACTTTTTAATGCAGAAAACAATCTTTTTTGTCAAAATTATAGTACCTTTTGTTGCTACTTTACAACCATAAAAAACAAATATAGAAAGCCCTATACAAATAATACTAGCACTATGCATTACCACTCCTGAAAGGGTATTGCCACTAAACATAAAGTAAATTCCGCTTACTATTCCTCCTAAAGCACAGGCGATAAGTGAAACAAAAATTGCCCATAGAGAAATAATAACCGACCATAGCACCACATAAAGCGATAAAATTATAGCAAACGCAGAAAGTAGTAACGAAAACCACAACGGAAAACCAAGTATTAAAAGAACAATTTCCCATGTTCGCAATGCTCGGCTTGGTTTGGCTTTGTCTTTCACAAGTTTGTTAAGCGGTGTTTCATTAATAATTTGTTTTACTATATCATCAATTTCTCCCATTTGAGAAACTGCATCGGCTTCTATAAAGCCATCTTCAATTCTATCTTCTATCCCCTCGCTATAAAAAGAGATACGCTCTTCTAAATCTTCTTTTGGCAAAAAGAAAAGCTTTTCTCTAAGTGTTTCAATAAACTCAAGCTTTGTCATTATCTTCTTCCTCCTTTGTTACAAACTGATATATCAACATCAATTCTTTCCATTCATTCTTAAACTCTTTTATACGCTTTAACCCAACATTTGTAATATGATAATATTTGCGAAGTCTACCGTCATGCTCTATAGTTTTAACCGTTAGCATATCGGCGGTTTCTAAACGCTTTAAAATAGTATATAAGGTTGATTCGGAAATCTCGATATATGGCTTCAAATCTTTGATTATTTTATATCCGTATGAGGCTTCTTTTTTAATCGCTGTAAGTACACATACATCCAAAATGCCGCGTTTTAACTGTATATCCATATAATACCTCCTCTTACATAATACATCGTAACACGAAGTATTGTTTTTGTCAATGGTTTGCATAAAAAAAGCAGTCGAACGACTGCTTTTTTTAAGACTATTTTGCATATATAAATGTTGTATTTTTATATGTTGCTTTTAGTTCATCCGGTAAATCACGGTCACTAATAATGTAATCTATATCATCAACCGTCATATCCACAAATTTTCCCTCTCCACCAAACTTATCACTACCGCCTGTGCAATAGGTTGCAATTCCG
>JAZUMI010000096.1:0-2824 GCA_045603505.1 Acutalibacteraceae bacterium | reverse complement strand
TCAGAAGGCTAACCCCTCTAACTTCCTTCTTATGCACGCTATGGGACCAAACGTTGCCGGCGTTATCGGTTCGGCTATTGCCGCAGGCGTCCTTATTGCCTTATTTGGTTAGGAGATAAACTATGGAAAACAAGAAATTATTTATTACAGATACCATTCTTCGTGATGCTCATCAGTCGCAAGCGGCTACAAGAATGAAACTCGAAGATATGATACCTGCTTTAGAAAAACTTGATAAAGTTGGATATTGGTCTGTTGAATGTTGGGGTGGCGCTACCTTTGATGCTTGTATGCGTTTCCTTAATGAAGACCCATGGGAAAGACTTCGCACAATAAAGAGGCATATGCCCAACACAAAGCTTCAAATGTTACTTCGCGGCCAAAACCTACTTGGATATAAGCACTATTCAGATGATGTTGTAGATGCTTTCGTTAAAAAGTCTATCGAAAACGGTATTGATGTAATCCGTATTTTCGATGCTCTTAATGATGTTCGTAACATTGAGCAAGCAATTAAGAGCTGCAAAAAGTATGGCGGCATTTGTGAAGTTGCTTTGAGCTACACCGAAAGTCCTGTTCATAATGAGGAATATTTCGTTGACCTTGCAAAGCAGCTTGAAAAGATGGGCGCAGATGTAATTTGTATCAAGGATATGGCAAACTTACTTCTCCCCTATGATGCATATTCACTTGTTAAAAAGCTCAAAGAAAATATTTCTTTACCCGTTCATCTTCACACTCACAACACAACAGGTACAGGTGATATGACATATCTTATGGCTGCTCAAGCAGGCGTTGATATTGTTGACTGTGCGCTTTCTCCTTTCGCAAACGGTACTGCTAACCCCTCAACCGAGGCGCTTGTTGCTACTATGAAAGGAACCGAGAGAGATACCGGTCTTGACCTTACTGAACTCGGTGAAGTTGCTGCTCACTTCCGCAAGGTTGCTGACAAGATGAAGGCTGAAGGCACACTTGACCCCAAGGTATTAAATGTTGATACCAAAACCCTTATTTATCAGGTTCCCGGCGGTATGCTTTCAAATCTTCTCTCTCAATTAAAACAAGCAAATGCTGAAGATAAGTATTATGATGTTTTGGCAGAGGTTCCGAGAGTTCGTAAGGACTTCGGTTATCCCCCACTTGTAACTCCTACAAGCCAAATTGTTGGAACTCAGGCAGTTCTCAATGTGCTTTCAGGTGAGTGATACAAGATGGTTCCAAAAGAGTCCAAGGCTCTCCTCCGCGGTGAGTATGGTAGACTCCCCGGTGAAGTTAATGAGGAAGTTCGCAAGAAGGCTATCGGCGATGATAAGGTTATCACCTGCCGCCCCGCTGACTTGCTTGAGCCTGAACTCAAAAAGTATGCAACCGAAATGAAAGAAAAAGGCATCGGCAAAACCGAGGAAGATGTTTTAAGCTATGCACTTTTCCCACAGGTTGCTGAAAAGTTCTTCGCAGTTAGAGATGCCGAGCCTGCTGATGAAAACGCAGTTCGCACCCTCGTTGTTGAAGATTTATCTAAATAAATTTTAAGGTCTATGCGATATTTTCGCATAGACCTTTTTATATATGAATATATTTTTGTAAACTTGTCTTTACAATATTTTTTAACTAATGATTGCTTGTGAAAATTAGAAAAATATGTTATTATTCTTATAAGGAGTGAGCGTTTATGAAAAAATTTACCGAAGATGTTTTTTCTCAAAACAGTTTATATCTCGAGGCTCTTTCAAAACAGTACCCTACCGTTCGCACTGCGGCAGCAGAAATTATAAATCTTCGTGCCATTTTAAATCTACCAAAAGGCACAGAACATTTTATATCAGATATTCACGGAGAGCATGAGGCTTTCAGGCATATCCTGAACAATGCTTCGGGAAGCATTCGAGAAAAAATTGATCTTTTGTTCAAGGATAATATTTCTTCAACCGAGCGAGCCGAGCTTGCAACACTAATTTATTATCCTAAGGCAAAATTAAAAGAGCTAGCAGCAAAGCACGATGACCTCACAGAGCATTACCGCCTTATCCTTTTAAGACTAGTTACAATTATAAGGTTAGTTGCTTCAAAATACACTCGCAGTAAGGTTAGAAAGGCTCTAACACCCGAATATGCATACATTCTTGAAGAACTGATTATGAATGATAAAGAAACCCAGGAAAACCGTTCTTCATATCACGAGAATATACTTTCAAGTATCATTGATTTAGGTCAGGCTGAAAATATGATAATTGACCTCGCAACGACCATTAAAAGACTTATTGTTGACAGGCTTCATATTGTAGGAGATATTTTTGATAGAGGTGCAAGACCTGATATTGTGCTCGAAGATTTAATGAATCACCACGGAGTTGATATTCAGTGGGGAAATCACGATATTCTTTGGATGGGCGCCGCTTGCGGCAGCCGCACCTGTATCGCAAACGCTTTAAACAATTCTTTCACATACGGAAACCTTGATACAATTGAAATGGGCTACGGAATAAATTTGCGCCCTCTTGCCCTTTTTGCAACCGAGACCTATGCTAACAGCGATGTATCATCTTTCTTGCCGAAAGATGATGATAATGAAAAACTTGAAACCACAACTGCCCGAATGATAGCCCAAATGCACAAAGCAATAGTTGTTATTTTACTTAAGCTAGAGGGCAATATTATTCGCCGAAATGACAACTTTATGATGCAGGATAGATTGCTGCTTGATAAAATTGATTACAAAAACGGAACTGTTTTAATAAACGGAAAAATCTATAAACTTAAGGACTGCGACTTCCCTACCATTGACCCATCAAATCCTTACAAGTTGACAAATGCAGAAGAA
>JAZUMI010000095.1:0-4601 GCA_045603505.1 Acutalibacteraceae bacterium | reverse complement strand
CTTGCTCTGCCGTGGTAATCAGAGGTCGGATGAGCAGCCAAATTAGGCTGCTAAAGCAACGTTATTGTTGTTAGTTAATTTTTTATGCGGATTTTATAGCGGCTCCGCACCGCTGCTCGCTTCCGATACTTCAAAATCCCCGTCGAAACCTTTACATCCCCATATATTTAATTCGTAATGCGTAATTATCGGTTTTGTTCTTTTAATGCGCGGTCAATTTGGCGGTTAGCGTCCCGTTTTGCGGCAGTTTCACGCTTATCGTGAAGTTTTTTACCCTTGCAAAGACCGAGTTGCACCTTAACCAAAGAGCCTTTAAAGTAAACCGATAAGGGTATAAGCGCCAAGCCCTCTTGCTTAACGGCTCCGAAAAGTCGCATAATCTCTCTTTTGTGCATAAGCAGTTTGCGGTTTCTGGCAGGCGGTCGGTTAAAAATGTTGCCGTGGTCATAAGGGCTTATGTGCATTTGTTTAATAATCATTTCGCCATCGTCAACGCTGCACCAGGCGTCCTTAAGATTAACCCCGCCTTGACGAACCGATTTTACCTCTGTGCCTGAAAGGGAAATGCCTGCTTCAAAACTTTCAAGCACAAAATATTCAAAATACGCTTTTTTATTTTTAGTAATTGTTTTTGTATTTTCCACCAAAATCACTTCCTTTCAATAAAATCAACAACTAATATTTTAACACAAAAGGAATCTGCGGTCAAGCAGATTCCTGTCGAACAAAAAACTATAATTTTTCCAAAAGTTTTGCCATTATATTCGGACCTTTTTCGATAAAAATGCCTGTTGAAGAGGCAGTTTTCTCGGTAAAGGTTGATGCATTTCCTAAAGATTTTCTGCTATCATACAAAAGATACGGTACGGGGTTTGAAGTATGTGTTTTGATATCAAGCGGTGTTGGATGGTCCGGCATGATAAGAATTCGATAATCATCCCCACAACTCTTAAGATATTCTAGCATGGGCATAAGCGCACGTTTATCGATTTCTTCTATCGCCTTAACCTTATTTTCTACTTCGCCTCTGTGACCGCATTCATCAGGTGCTTCAAAATGCAAATAAACCAAATCACAACCCTCTTTAAAGGCTTTGATTCCCGCATTCGTTTTGCCCTCAAAATCAGTATCAAGATAACCTGTTGCGCCTTTTACTTCTGGTGAATTCATACCGGCACAAATTGCAATACCTTTAAGCAAATCAACCGCACTTACTATTGTGCCTGAAACACCATATTTTTCCTTGAAGTTTTCAACCTTTGGTTTTGTTCCCTCACCCCATAGCCAAATAGCGTTTGCAGGACGTTTTCCTGCCTTTACTCGCTCTATATTTACAGGGTGTTCCTTTAGAATATCATAACTTTTTTTCATAAGTTCAATAAGCGGCTTTGCATTTTTACTTTCACTTAAATATTCGCCTATAACCCTACCGCTTATATCGTGCGGCGGTGTCATTTCACCGAGCTCGGTAGTGCCGTTTTGCACTACAAGGCAATGGCGATAAGAAACACCACTATAGAATTTGTATATATCGTTTCCAAGTTTTTCTTCAATAGTTGCAATTATACTCCTTGCCTCATCGGTTGAAATATCCCCTGCACAGTAATCCACCATTGTTTTTTCTTCAAACACTTCTTCATCCGAAAGTGTTACAGTATTACACCGAAGTGTAACATCGGTATCCCTTAAATCAATACCTATAGATGCCGCCTCAAGCGGAGACCTACCTGTATATGATACAAGAGGGTCATATCCAAGTACCGAAAGATTTGCAACATCACTACCCGGTTTTAACCCTTCTGCTACAGTTTTACACATACCAATTTCTGAAAAAGCACAAAGTCTATCCATTATCGGTTTATTAGCGCACTCCATTGGTGTTTTATTAGAAAGCGCAGGGTTTGGCACATCTGCCATACCATCACATAATAACACTAAATATTTCATAAAATTCACCGCTTTTAATATATTGATATCATTATATCAATAAACTAAAACAAAGTAAAGTATCACTTTTAAAAAAAGTCTTTAATTTTTAACAATAATGGTATATTATATAATTAGTAAAATTTGAAGGAGATTCTTATGACTAACAAAATAAGACTAACCGTTGGCGGAATCAACTACTCAATTATGAGTGACCAAAGCGAAGAAACCCTAACACAGCTCGGTCGGGAGTTAGAACTCAGAATGGATTATTTTGCAAAGAAAAACCCTTTCCTCTCTACTACGATGGTTGCGGTTTTGGCGGCACTTGAGAGTTATGACAATGAATCTAAGTTGCGCCTTGAAAATGAAGAATTGAAAGCAGAGCTAAATCGTCTCATAGGCGAAAACACAATATTGAAAAGCAATTTACTGCTTGATATAGAAAAAGAGGAAGAACAGTGAAAAATATTGAACTTCTCTCCCCTGTTGGTTCTAAGGAAATGCTAACTGCTGCAGTTCTTAGCGGAGCGGATGCAGTTTATCTTGGTGCCAAGGAGTTTTCAGCAAGGCGAAATGCAGAAAATTTTGGTTTTTCTGAACTTGAAGAAGCGGTTAAATATTGCCACATAAGAAACGTTAAGGTGTATCTTACCCTTAATATCATAATTAAAGATAATGAATTTAATGATGCACTCAATACTGCCGTTCATGCTTATAATGCAGGGATTGACGGTATTATTTTAGCCGATTTGGGTCTTGCAAAAGTTCTAAAAGAAACTCTTCCCGATTTACCTTTACACGCTTCAACTCAAGTTTCCGTTCATTCCCCCTCTGCTTTGAAACCTTTAAAGGAGCTCGGTTTTTGCAGAGTGGTTGTGGCACGTGAATTATCCTTTGAGCAACTAAAGGAAATTTGTGAAGAAGCAAGACGCCTTGATTTAGAAATTGAAGCATTTGTTCATGGTGCCCTTTGTATGAGTGTATCAGGTCAGTGTTTGCTCTCAGCCTATTTAGGTGCGAGAAGTGGAAACAGAGGACTTTGCGCAGGTCCTTGTAGACTTCCCTTTTCTACCCAAAATGGAACAGGATACGATTTAAGTCTTAAAGATTTATCCTTGCTTTCTTATGTTGATAAACTTGCCGAAATCGGTGTTTCCTCCTTTAAAATTGAAGGAAGAATGAAAAGGCCCGAATATGTTGCTGTAGCAACAGCAGTTTTCAGAAAAGCAATAGATGAAGGTGTAGTGGATAAAGCGCTCGAAGAAACTCTGCAAAAGGTTTTCTCCCGTTCAGGTTTCACAAGTGGGTATTTTGAAAATCAGCTTGGCTGCGATATGTTTGGCATAAGAACGAAAGAGGACGTGCTTTCGGCTAACAATGCTTTTCCTCTAATACATGAACTTTATCGCAAGGAAGTAAGCAAAATCGGACTTGAAATTAAAGGCGAATTCAAATATAACTCACCCTTGCTTTTATCCTTCAACGATGGCGAAAATTATGTAGAAGTATCAGGCGAAGTTCCGCAGATAGCAAAAAACAAGGCTACTACCAAAGGAGATATTCACAAAAATCTTTCAAAACTCGGCTCCACGCCGTATTTCGCGAAATCTATCAACTTTTCACTTGACGAAGGGTTGTTTATCCCTGCCTCAGTTATAAACTCACTAAGGCGTAATGCCTGTGAAACGCTTGATAAAATAAGAGCAGAAAAGCAAATTAAAAACAAGTTTATTTCACTGCCAAGTATAACACAAAAACCGCCAAAAAAAACTAGGCAAAAGACCTACATAAGGATTTCCAACAAAGAGCAGTTGCCTGATAATCTAGAAGGAATTGATGCCGTAATTTTTCCCATTGAAAGCGATATTGATTTAAGTAATATAAAATCAGAACTCATTGCAGATATACCAAGAGGAATTTCAAGCGAAAACACTATTAAAAACTTACTTATAAATCTTAAAGAAAAAGGTGTAAGAAAGTCGCTTTGCGGAAATCTCGCTGCGTTTACTATTGCAAAAGAACTCGGATACCAAATTATTGCCGATGCTTCAATGAATATCATAAACTCTTTTGCAACAAAAAGTACAGAAGAATTTTGTGCAAAGGAAATTATTCTTTCAAACGAAATCACACTCGCCCAAGCAGAAAAAATAGGCAGTTCTCTACCTAAGGGTTTAATAGTATACGGTCACACACCGCTAATGCTATTCAAAAACTGCCCGATAAAAAACGGAAAATCTTGCAGTGTTTGTGATAAAAAAGGTTATATTACCGATAGAAAAAACATAAACTTCCCTATCCGTTGTAGAATGGGATTTTCTGAAATGTTTAACAGTGTACCAACCTTTCTTGCAGATAGAAAAGATGAATATTCTTTCCTTGATTTTGTGGTTTTACATTTTACAATTGAAGAAAAAGAACGTGTCTGTGAGGTTATAAACGCATATAAAAATGCTCTTCCTCCCGATACACAGTATACGCGCGGGTTGTTCTATAAAGGAAGTATATAAATGTAAAAAGAGAGATTCAAATTGATATGCACCCCAAAAGTTAGACACTTTTGGAGGTGCATATTTTTTATGGGTAAAAGAGGAAGAAAAAATAAAGTATATAGTGCAGAATTTAAAATAGGTGTTATAATGGATATGCGAGAACACCATTTAAGCTATCGA
>JAZUMI010000094.1:0-7965 GCA_045603505.1 Acutalibacteraceae bacterium | reverse complement strand
AAACGAAAACGATTCAAACGAGCAAACAAATGAGGGAGAGAAAACAAATTCAAACGGCGAAGCAGTTGTTGATATCGATGTTAATATTGATAACGATATCGTAAAACTTTCAAAGGCAGAAACAGTGGCTGTTATATGTATGTTGGCGCTGGTTGTTCTCTTATTTGCGGCAACAATGGTAACGGTTATTTTGGTAGGTATTAGATTAAATAAGAAAACCGACATTAGCGATGAGGATTACGGAGAATAAAAATGAAAAACCCTTCAAATTTGACTAAAAAGAAAATATTCAGCGAAAAAACACTTGTTTATACGCTTCTTACATTACCCGCAATTTTGTGGCTTGTGTTTTTCCACTATCTGCCGATAAGCGGTATCGTTCTTGCTTTTAAGGATTATAAATATACGAAAGGTATCTTTGGCAGTGACTGGATAGGATTACAGAATTTCAAGTTCTTCTTTGAATCTTCCGATGCCGCAGTTATTCTTCGAAACACAACAGGCTATCACCTCTTATGCCTATTGTTTATAAATCTTATAGGCGGTATGATAGTGGCACTTATGCTATATGAAATCAGAAGCAGGTTTGCTAATAAGCTTTATCAAACTGCGATGCTTCTTCCGAACTTCGTTTCGGTAACGGTTATAGCGTTTATCGTTTATATGTTCTTAAACCCCACCAACATAGGTATTATCAACAATATAATTATTTCGCTTGGCGGGAAGAGCATTAACTGGTATAACGAAGCAAAATATTGGCCATTTATTATGATGTTTTGTCATATGTGGAAAAGTGTAGGTATGGCAAGTCTTTACTACTATGCCGCACTTCTCTCGATAGATACCTCGCTCTTTGAGGCTGCTCATATAGATGGCGCAGGAAAGCTAAAACAAATCTGGCATATATCGGTTCCTGAACTTTTACCGATGGCTTGTATGACAACTATTACACAGCTTGGCTCACTTCTCACGGCATCTTTTGATATGTATTATCAGATACCGATGAACTCGGGTGCTCTTTACCCTGTAACCGATGTTATATCAACCTATGTTTATAGAGGTATTGAGGGTGGTAATATCGGCGCCACCTCGGCAGTAGGTCTTTTCCAAAGTGTTGTTGGACTTATTCTTATTCTTTCTTCCAATGCGATTATTAAAAAGATAAGTCCCGAAAACGCAGTATTTTAAGGAGGGGTGGAAATGAGAAAGTTATCATTAACAGCAATACATATAGTTTTCATTATCCTAACAATCATTTTCCTTTTCCCCTTCGTTATGGTTGTTATAATGTCGATATCAAACGAGAACGAAATCGTGAGATATGGATTTCAACTTATTCCAAGCAAGATAGACTTTACGGCATTTAAGTTCCTTTTCAATGACTTTAGTCAAATGGGCAGGTCGATGGTTTTAACCGCTATAATTTCGGTAATAGCACCATTTTGCTCGTGTCTTACACAGGCATTTATAGCCTACCCGTTATCAAGAAAGGATTATGTTTTCCGAAAGCCAATTCTTTACTTCATAATGATTACGATGATATTCAGTGGCGGAACAATTCCGACCTATGTTTTTATGACCAAGTATTATAACCTCGGCAATAATCCACTTTTATATATTGTAACTGCAATGGTATCGGCTTGGGGTATACTTCTTTTTAAAACCTTTTTCTCGGGAATTCCTGAGTCTCTTATTGAGGCGGCAGATATTGACGGTGCAAGTCAGGTAAGAATTATTTGGAGCATAGTTGTTCCAATGTCTAAATCAATCTTTGCAATTCAGTTCTTCACAAGGGCAATTCAAAAATGGAACGATTTTGAAACATCGCTTCTTTATATGACCGATAAAAAGTGGTTTACAATTCAGTTCTTTATGCAAAGAATACTTGAAGATGCAACGCAACTCAAACAGGCATATGCGCAGTCGAGCGTGGCACTTGATATGGAATTGCCGCTAACGGCACTTCGATATGCAATGTGTATCATTTCGGTATTACCTGTGTTAATTCTTTTCCCCTTTATTCAGAAGTATTTCTCAAAGGGAATTGCGGTTGGCGCAGTTAAGGAATAAATAAACATAATTATTGAAAGGTGAAAATTATGAAAAAGATTATTTGTTTAGCAATTACAATTCTTATGGTTTGCTCTCTCTTCGCAGGCTGCGGCGGCGGTGGAGAGGTAACTCTTAAATGGGCAACAAGCCTTGTTGGACAGGCGGATGAAGCCAAGGTATTAGAAGTAATAAATAAGAAACTCGAAACCGCACTTCCTGGTGTTCAAATGGAATTTATCGAATTTGACCCTTCAAAGTGGTCAAAGCAAATGGCTGCAGGTGAGAAGATAGATATCGCAAGAACAGGCTATATTCTCAATATGGAAGCCGAAATTGCAAACGAAAGCTACCTTGAGCTTAACGATTATATCACCGAGGAAAAAACACCTAACCTTTACAAAGAGTGGAAGACCGACTATGTAGATGATTACATGTCGGGTTCTGTTGACGGAAAGCTCTATGCTATTCCTAATCAGCAACCCCTTATAAGCGAATCACCCTACATTAAGGTTCCTGCAGAGCTTATTGAGTATTTTGATGTTGAGGGATTCAGAGCAGCTTGTGCCGCTTCTGCAACAACCACACGTGAGGTTTACGATATTCTTGATAAGTACTTCAAAACTGTTTGGGAAAATGATGCTTATGATACTGACTATGTAGGAACAAGTATTGATATTCATTACATCTATTCTTATTTTGCGCTTCGCGGATATTCAAAGGTTGATGAAAACACCCCATTAGTTTACAAGACCTTTGATAAGGATGCGAAAATCGTAAGTAAATATGAAACCGAAGAGTTCAAGCTTTTCCTCGAATATGCTGCAAAATGGTATGAGGAAGGATATATCTCTCCTGATGTTCTTGTAAATCAGGGCAGCTCAGGTTCAAGATTACCTGTTATTTCGGCTCACGAAAACGGAACTTACTATAAGCTTGATGATGAGAAAAATGGTATCCGCGAAATGTATGATGTTGATGGATATCTTGAGCAGTACTATATAAACATTGAGCCTGCTGACCACAGTCATAATGCTCTCGGCGCATCTATTCTCGGCGCAGAAAAAACCTATCTTGCATTACCCTTTACTTGTACCGACCCTGAGGCTGCATTAAGCCTTATTGATTTACTCCGTTCACCTATCGGCACTGAAGGTAATGAAATTTATAACCTCATTTGCTATGGCTTTGAAAAGGATAGCGAATATGCAAAAGAGTATGGTACATACCACTATGAACTCAAAGATGAAGACCAGGTAGTAGCAGTTGATTATACTCTTCAGGCTTCGGCAAACTCTATGTATGGAAGACCTCACTGGCAAATCGGAAACGTATTCTTGGCACTCCGCACACCTGATATCGTTAAGGGTCAGCAGGAATATGCAAGAAACTACGAGCAGAAGACTATGAAGGAATTCCACAAAACACCGCTTTATGGCTTCAGAGCGGACCTTAGCGAGAAAGCAACTCCTATCGGCAACTGTAATTCTGTTATTGAGGAATATGAGGATAGACTTACTTGCGGTGTTGAAGGTGCAAAATACGAAGCTCTTTACAAGACTTTTATTGATAAATTAAAGGTTGCAGGTGTAGATGAGCTTATAGCCGAGCTTCAGAAACAGGCAGATGCATTTGCATCTAAATAAACGTAAGGCAAAAACCAATTTAATTTTAAAAGCAAGGAGTGAGATTAATGAAAAGAATTTTGGCACTTTTATTAACAGTAGCCATTCTTTTCAGCTTTGCTTCGTTGCCCACATCTGCGGCATCGGGGGAAATATCGTTTTCCATTTCCGATGCAGCAGCCGATAAGGGCGAAAACGTTATCGTTTGGGTTACCCTGAATTCAACCGAATACACACAAAAGGTTTGCGGATTATCTTTTGCGCTTGCCTATGATAGTGAATGTCTTGAATATATTTCGGGAGACAGTGCAGATTCAATGCTTACTTCCCCTACTATATATGACAACAAAAAGAATTCAAAAGTTGTATTTGCTTGGAGTTCGGATAGCAATGTTCTTTTGCCTACAAACAAGAGAATTTGCGGTTTCAGGTTTAAAATTCTCGATAAAACCGAGAAGAATGAAACAAAGATTAACTTCGAATATAAATCAGGATACTCAATTAATACATCGGATAATACCTTTAACGACTTTGTTGTAAACGGCAGTAATGTTTTTGCAACAATAACATTTTCTTCAATTGATAGCCAGGTGGTTAGAGTTGAGGGTATAATCGATGCAATCGGAACCGTTGAATATAGCGAAGAATGTTTAAATAAAATACTTGATGCAACACGCGAGTATATGCTTTTAACCGAAAACCAGAAGGCACAGGTTAAGAATTATCAGAAGTTACTTGATGCTCAGAACGAGTATGAAAGACTTAAGGTTATAGCTGAAAATAGTGAAGCATCGGCGCAGGCGCAGAAGTTTTTAGAAGACAATCAAAAGGTGTTAGAACTTACTGTGGAAACAGTTGCTCTTACAGATAAGAATGCCGTTACGGATGCAATCAATGACTATAACAAACTTTCTGATGATGCAAAGTATGCCATTCACAATTATTATGTGCATCTTAAAAATCTAAACAAAAAGATTGAATTGCTTCAACTTGCAAAGGATGAAGCAGATGCGGCGGCAAAGGAAGATGCTGAGGCCCGTGCCGAGGCAGAAAAAATGGCTAAAAGTTTCAGAAAAGAGTATGCATCGCTTTTAAAACTTACGGCGCAGGATATCAAATTATATCACGAAGAGGACCTTACTGCTGCGGTTTCTGCGGTAGATAACTTATCGGCAGTTAACATTTATATAAAGGAATATCTTAAGGAAGAATATGCGCTTCTTACAGCTCTTCTCGAAATATGCAAGGCATTACCAAAGCCTGTTGAAATGACCGAGAGTGAAAAGATGGCAGAAAACTTCAAAAACACCTTCTTCTATGTATTGGACCTTACCGAAGAAACCGTTTCGGCGGAAGATTTGGTTGAAATTATGGTTGCAATGGGTGTTTATGATATTTTACCTGCCGATGTTCAGTCTTTACTTGAAAAAGAGTACGAAAAACTCGGTATACTTTATGGAATAGCCGAAGGTCTTTCGGAAAACCAAGAAGATGATACTCAAAGTGGAGAAAGCACTTCGAGTGAAGCGGAAAAACCGCAAGAGAAACCCGGTTCTCAGGATAGTACATCCTCAGAGAACACAGGTAGTGAAATCCAACCTGAAACCATTATCCAAGAGGTTGTAAAAACCGAAACGGTTGAAAAGGTAAAGGTTGAGGTACAGGAAAAGATTAAAGAAAAGATTAAAGAGATAGTTGAAGAAAAGGAAGTAATAGTTGAGGTTGATAAAAACCTTTCGGCTAAAAAGGAAGTTTCGGTAGGAGTTAGAAAAATCGGTGTTTTCTCGCTCGTTCTTTTTGCAACCTTTATCTTTTCAACACTTAATTTAGCGGCACTGTTCGTGTTCTATAAATTTTTCTATAGGAAAAAACTAAATTCATTAAAAGGAGGTAATGATGAAAAATGAATGCAATTTCTAAAAGACAAAAAGGCATTATAGTTGCAGTAATATTTATGGCAATAACTCTTATCATTACTTCCGTTACACCGTTAATTGTAAAGGGTGAGGAGTTCGATGATGTGAACCCCGAACTCACACTTGAATGTATTGATAGTGACCTTGAGTCAGAGTATTACAATACTTCGCCCTATGCCCATAAGAGTGCGCTCACTCAAGGCTCGGGTAAATATAAAATAACCACCAACTCAATGGCTGTTTGGCGTTATGACGATGACGTTGCATTTGCTTATAAAAAGTATAATGTTAAAGGTTCGGGCAGTGACTACATTGATATTGAAGTTACTGTTAATGAAATGCCTGTAGGCACCCCGACAACGCACCATAACGCTTCTTGCGGAATAATGCTTCGCTCATCACTTGACCCATCGGCATCGGAGGTTTTCCTTCATGTTCGTCCGCTGGGTATTTTGGCGGTTTACCGCACAAACGATGAAAATATTACCCTTAAACAACAGCCTAATTTTACAGCTACATTCCCGTTAACCCTTAAAATGCATAAGCAGGGTCAAAAGGTAACTATGTCCTTTATTGGTAGCAATGGTGTTGAGGTTGATTTTCCATATCCTGTTCAGATGTCGGCCCCAGGTCCGATTTATGCAGGAATTGCATCGCACTCCTGCGATGTTTCAAGTACAACAACTGCTAATTTTAGCAATCTTAAAATTACTGGCAAGGGCACTTATGTAGAGGGTGACGATAATAACAAGGAAGAGTCTTCAAGTGCTTCGAGCGAGTATGTTGAAGAGGATAGCCCGCTTGCATCTAACCTTCTCCTTCGTGAAACCTTTACAGATGGAAATCTTTATAACACCCCCGAAAGTAAGGGGAATCCTGTTTGGAGTAAGGATATGAACGGCTCACAAATCTTAAATAATGCTGGAAACAGATATTGGGATTTGAGCTTTGTTGATACCGTTAATTATGCGGGAGACCAGAGTATGACCGACTATGAGGTTTCGGCGGACTTCCAGTTCACACCTGAATGTAACCCCGATATTGAGGCGGGTAGTAACACATTCCGTCTTTATGCCCGTCATACCGATATCCCATTCTACGGAAATGCTGACTATTCGGCGGTTATAACCGAGGGTTATAAAATAGGACTTTATAAACGCTCGTATCTTGGTGATACTGTTGACAGTAACGGATATCTCTTAGGCGAAACGGTAAATCTTCGTGAGTTCTATAAAGATGAAGATTTTATCTTACTTGGTGATAACAAGTGGCACAATTTAAAACTTTCGGTTTTAGATAACAAAATCAAGATTTACCTTGATGGTGAACTTATTATCGATTTCGTTGATACAGGAATTGAAGAAAGCGTCCACGGAAAGAGAATTTTCGGCAAGGGAAATATTGGTATTTCGGCGTATGAAACGGCAGTGTTAGTTGATAATATCACCGTTAAGAAACTCGATGATTCCTTTGGCGGAGATTACGATAATGAATTAGGCGGAAACTGGGACCAACCCATTCCCGACTATGTAAACGAATATAACGAAAAATTCTGATTTAGATTGGAGGTGTAAATTTTGAAAAAAGCACTTCGTATAATATCTTTTATATTAACTATTACCTTAGTTGTAACAACCTTTGCAGGTATTGATTTTAATATCAATGCTAAGGAATTACCAACCTCAAGTTTTACCTATGATTTCACAAAAGCAGAAACTGTTTTGCCAGAAGGCGGATTCCCGCTCATTTTTGCATCGGGAACAAAGAAATGGACAGATGGTGTTTCTCTTAGTCCAATACCCGCATCATACAAAATAACTGCTGATACTGAAAACTTTTTCGGCAACGGCGCAGATGTCAATGTTTTAAAAATGTCAGTATTCCCATATAGCGCAGGATTTGGATTTAAGTATGCTGCAGCATATTATGATTTTTATAGTGAAAATTTAAGCACCTATCCTTTAACAAGCTTTAGTGGAACAACACATACGGTTAAAACCTATGCAGCAAACAATCGTGCCGCTGCAGGCGGATTATCTTTTATTCTCGCAAAAGCACCTACTGTTGATGCAACAACAGGTCTTCCTGTTTATTTGGAAACAGTTGTGGGATTCCAACCTAAAGTTACTGTTGGAAATTATACCGATGAGTTTGTAATCACACTCGGTGGAATGCTTACAGTTAAAGAGACAACCGCTTCCAGCTATGTTTCCGGTGCTGCAAATAATACACTTGGTACTAACTATGGCGCTGCAGAATTTGCTGCTTTGGTTGTTGATGACAACGGAAACACCCTTTCTGCCGACCAACAATCAGCACTTGCATACTATTTGAACGAAGTTCTTCCTGATGATTATTATGTAACACCTATGGAT
>JAZUMI010000093.1:0-8693 GCA_045603505.1 Acutalibacteraceae bacterium | reverse complement strand
TACTAACTATGGCGCTGCAGAATTTGCTGCTTTGGTTGTTGATGACAACGGAAACACCCTTTCTGCCGACCAACAATCAGCACTTGCATACTATTTGAACGAAGTTCTTCCTGATGATTATTATGTAACACCTATGGATTTCGATATTGCAAATACCACAAACGGTGCAAAAATCACAATTTCGTTCACCGATATGCCCGGTTATTCAACCTCGATGCAGAAGTCTGGTGAGGATACCACAATGGTATCAATGCCTGAGGATATTACTTTTAGCTATGAGGTTAAATATCTTAATAATAACAATTATAAGACCTATACACATTGTATTGGTGCGGCAGGTTTGATTTATGGTGGTACAAGTGGCGGAAACGCAACACTTTCGTTTACTGATGTAAGCTTTAACTTCGATACCTCTGATTACTATGAAGCTGAGTATATTGAGCGGGCTAACGAGTTTGTAACGCTTGCTAATAGCACTTTAAACGGAATTTCAGTTTATAAAAAAGCTGATGTAGCAACATATCATGCATTAGTTACAGCTTATAAGGCTCTTGATGCAGAAAAGGTTCTTCCTAGGGTAGAGGCTAAAATTTCTGATATTGCTGATAAGATTGCTAAGCTTGAAGCTATAATAGCTAAGCTTAATGGTGGTGTTGATGTTTACGATGACTTTGAGCACGGTCTTAACTGGGAACTTGAAGGTTCTTACAATGCAAATATGGTTCCAACAAACACCTATGATGCTTCTTATGCTGTAAGAACTAATAATGCCGCTGCCGGCTCTAATGCATTCTGGGGAGTTAAAGACGGTGCCTTATGGCTTAGAAAATCCTTTAACACCGCATATCAAAAGAGCAATGCCTCCACTATAGCTCAATATCCAACAGTTCTTGCTGTGCCGAAAACGGATATTGTGCCCGCTGATAAGAAAATAGAAAAAATCAGTGGTAAAATGTATTACTATAAAGATGATATTTATAGCAATGGTTTCCATGCGGTTATAGGTGTTGCGCACAGCTATACCTCGGCAACCGAGTGGGAAGGCATGGGTCTTACATATGGTTATAAAGTTCCTTTTAACCGAACTGCAAGAACAGGCGAAGAAACTCAAACTGCTGATATTGCGTGGAAATATATAAACAACAACTGTGAAATTATCGAGGGCGCAGAACACCTTGCATGCTCATCAAACGCCGACCAAGGCGTTAACTGTTTTGCTTTTGCACAGTGGACAGATTTCTCGCTTGAGTATGACTTTACACGAGGCTATTATGTTTACACCTTAACAGGTTTGCATAGAGATATTACAAAAACAAACGGTTGCCAGAACGCTAACCATACAACAGGAGAGGCAATCACAGTTAAGATTGGTATCACATATGCAACTGAATTGCTCGGTAAGGTTGGTTTGTTCAATGGCAATTCAATTGGTGAATCATTCGATGATATTTCAATAAGTTTTTATGATTCACAGGATTTTGATAGCAGGGTTAATGAACTTCCTGATATAGCGAGTATCACACTAGAACATGAGGATGTTATCAATAAATTAAGTCTCGCTTATACGAAGCTCACCGATAGTGAGAGAGAAAAGGTTACAACCCTTTCGAAACTTAGCGCAGCAATCGAAAGGCTCAATAACCTTATTTATGAAAGGGACAGTCAGCTCTCTGCTGAAACAGTAATAGACTTTGAAACAGGCGAAATAGGTGAGAAGTTTTTCCAAGGCGAGAATATATTAGCGCCCGGTGCATGGGGAACTGCTCAAAACCCCTATAAAACCGAAAACAACAATAGCGATAACGTTTTAAAGGTAACAAAGAACTTTAAGGCGGAAAATGAAGGAAACACAAGCGGAAAAGCAGTTTATAGAATTAAGGATACTATCCTTAACCGCAACCGACTAATCGCTAACTTCACAGGTAAGGTTTATTTAAGCAACGGAAATTCACATTCTATTGTGTTTGACTATGTTGATGAGGATAACTGGCAGGCATATAAAATTTTCCAAAAAGCGCACGATGCCGATGGAGACAAAAAAGCTGATGAATATCGAGTATATGTTTTAAGGGAAATTTGTGAAGAGGGCGTTCTCACCATCCCAGGCGGTGGCAACGGAACAAACCTTATTTTTGAAACAACCGATAGAGACCTTCTTAAAAATGGACTTTGGGTTGAGTTTGATGTTGAATATAAGCTGTTGACCGCTACAATATCGGCAAGGGTTTATAATAACGGACAATATCTAACAGGTAAATTCCCGATAACAACAACCCTCTTTGAAACTGCAGAAACTCAAATCGGTTTTGCAAGTGAAAGCACAGGATATTTCGATGATATTAAGCTCCTTTTCCAAGGAACAAACGATTATATCTTATCCCAGAACTTTAAAGCGGAACACGACTATATTTTAGATTTAGTTCCGATTGAAACTTACGCATCGGTTATTGATATCCCTCATTTTGAGGCACTCGAAACCGGGTATAATGCTTTACCTGGTGCAATCAAGAACTATCTGCCCTTTATGGAAACAAGACTTGCGCATCTTGATAAAGTTTTCGGTAAGTTGGATGCAAATTCCGATATAGCAAAGCGTGACAAGGAAGCGCTTGGCAAGATGCAGGCAGTAACAGGAGATTACAGTAATTATACAATTACTGAAGACTTCGAAAATGGCCTTACATATTTCCAACCTGCCTATGAAAATAGGTATAACACGGGCACAGCAAAGGTTGAATATAGTCAGCAGTTAGGCAGTAACGCTTTAAGAATTGATGGTAGAACAGATATTACCTTGAAGGAAATTCTTCTTCCTGAAAAACCGCAGCTTGCTAAAGTCACCTATAAGATTATAGCTGATAGGGAAACAACTCAACGTTATCGTCAACGCGTTTTCACTAACTTCGAGAGCGATGATTATAACTTGGCTTTGGCTTTCTACTATAACACCGATAATAGGGCCACCACATTCCACCTGCAAGGCGGTAATTTCTATAACTATGGTAGACCGATTGAAACAAAGCTTGATATAAAAACTGTTTGGAATGTTGAAATAAATTATGATACTCAGGGTAAATATGAAGTTATAATCACCGATGGAAATGGCGAGAACCATGTTTACAATAATAATGCATCGGTTATGGCACTCTTTGCCCTTGGTACCTATGATACCGAAACCTATATAGATGACCTATCAGTTACATATCGCAAGGGTAACTATGAGGTTGATATCGTAAACGAGGATATCACGGTTTATTATAGCGGCAACGTTATGAATAATGCAGGTGACTATATAACGCTCAACGGCGAGAACCTTGGCAATAATGTTTTTGCGGTGTCGGTAGCTCCTGTTGAGAACAAATTCACCGAAACAGTTGGTTATGTTAATCAAGAAAGATTTGATAGAAGCTTTATCACAAAGGGAGACTATAGCGTTAATCCAACCGAGCATAAGTTTGATGATGCTCTTGCGGTTGAAACCCGCATAGTTCAAAAAACCGATAATTCGATTAAAATTCAAATCCCAAGTGAGTTTAAGAATGGCGAAAAACCGACCAGCGCAATTTATGCCGTTAAACTTGTAAACTCCGATGGAGAACCAAGAATTGTGTACATCAATAATCCTCTTATTGACTTCACTATGGGTACTGACGGCGATATTGCAGTTGCCAATAAGGAATTAAGAATTGTAGGTAAGAATTTAGTGCCTATCGATAAGGATAGCACCAAGGTGAAACTCATCGGCAACGGATATGATATTCTTCTTCCTGTTACTGAAGCACAGTCAACCTATTCTATAAGCGTTAAACTTCCTTACTATTTGCCCGAGGGTAAATATGAAGTTTATGTTTATAACGGATATGGGGATAGCACCTGTTGGTCTTCTCCCGAGAGAATAACGGTAGGCAAGGATATCAGAAGCACTTGGAATCAGGATGTATTTAATGTTCTTGATTTCGGCGCAAAGGGAGACGGTGCATTTAATGATGGCCCCGCTATTGTTAATGCTCTTAATGCGGCAGCAAAGAAGGGCGGCGGAACGGTTTACCTACCGACAGGCTCATATATAATCGAATCGGAAATTATTATTCCCGAAAAGGTTCGATTTGTTGGTGAATCACTTAAGACCACTTCGATAACCGTTAGACCGTTTAACTTTTTCTATGGAAAACTTCCCGAAGCAATCGTTAAGATTTCTTCAAATGTAGAGGTTTCAAATATTTCCTTTATAACAAGCCGTATAGGTGGACTTATTGCTTCGCGTGACCCGAAGGCAGAAAATATTTATTTAGAAAATATTTATTTCTATTCAGACCCTGCGGCAGGTGCAATTTCTTCGGCTGCCAACGGACTAACAGGTCTTTTATCGGTTGCTGAAATGCAAACTATGGTAATGCAAGAGCCTGTAGGAAGCATATTTGGATTCGTTGATTACGCAAAAAATGTTCATCTTATCAATAATGATGTTGGCGATCATAAGATTGTATATGCAAGACCTTTTGTTACTAACAATAGAAACGGAAGTACATATTGGTTTGTGCAGGGCAACTCATTCTTTAACGGCGGTTGCGAAATCATAGCTAATTCAATGCTTTATGAAAATAACACCTCAAACCAAAGCGCAATGGGCGTTTGGGGACATGGTGTTTATATGGATGGCAACAACTTTATAAACAGTATGAGTAATAACCGTGAGCTTTATGTTGCAGATAGAAATTCACTTTATAGAGGAAATTGTACCCCTGTTTCCAACAATGCGAATAATACTAAGTTCATTATTCGTGGAAGCTATAGCTATAAGATGCAGGGCGTAACTCAACTTTATGTTGTGGATGGTCAAGGTGTTGGTCAAACCCGTAAAGTAGTTGAGGTTAAACCCGTTGTTTCGGGCGGTATTAGTTATCTCTACTTGACCATTGATACACCTTTCCATATCCCGATAAACACAAACTCGATAATCGTCTTTAGAAGACCGCGAGAAAACATATATTTTGTTGATTGCAAATTTGAAAATGGTTCAGCCGGTGGATTCTATGGATGCTGTGCTGATGTGGTTTACGATAACTGTACCTTTAAACAGGTTGAAAAGATTTATCAGTGGGCAATCAAGAACGATGTCAACTGGTATATGAGCTATATTGGTTGCGAAACGGAATATATGGATTCACTTGAACATGTTGGTACCGGTGGAGGTGCCGGCAGAAAGGGTATAACATGGATGGCGGATTCGGGTGTTAACGCTCAGCTCGCCTTTACTATGAGAAACTGTGTGTTTGATGGACAGTACACCTACTTTAAGGCGAACGATGTAAATAGTATGACAGATATGATTTTAGATAATAACTGTTATATGAACTATAAGTTTGCTTATGATTTCTTCCCGAATAAGAGAGCGAACGATAGAACTTATGAGAACATAAACGGTTTCTTAATCGCCCGAAACACATATCAGGACATTGATAATGTGTTCTCGCCGAATTCTGAAGAACTTATTAAAACCGCACTTAAAACAACCAACACTGCAGCCAGCAAACGACTTGTTATCATCGATGATGGAGAGGCTAACAACAGTGAGCGAAAACTCGGCGATGTTAATGCAGACGGCAAGATATCTGTTAAGGACGCTACATACATTACCTATTACTATGTTGGCAAATTAGAGTTTAATTTAGTTCAGCAGGTTGCCGCCGATGTAAATGGCGATGATGTGATAGACCTTAAGGATAACACCCTTATTAAACGTTATATTTTAGGTTATATAGCTAAATTCCCTGCCGATACTTCGAGTGGCGGAAATACAGGTGGCGGCGGAAATCTTCCCGATGAGGAAGAGCCAATTACACCGCCTGTAAACGAAATGCCTTATGAGGATATGGCGGACGATAACCTTTACACAGATGGATACTATTAAAACACGAAAGGAAAGATAGCATGAAAAATTTTAAAAGATTTTCTATATTTGCTTTGTGCCTTTGTGTTTTGTTAAGTTGCCTTGCGCTCGGCGGAGGTCTATCCGCCGCAGCGCCTGTAAAGGAAATAACCTATGATTTCACAAAGGATTTTAGTTCGGATACAGGTAAGGATATAACAACCGTTATATCGGGGTCAAACAGTGTAGGCGTTTTTAACACAACAAATGTTGCAGGAGCTACCGCTTATGATACCTATCAAGTGCGTCCACTTGTTTCTGCCGATATGTCCAATACATATGGCTTCGGCATCGGAACAAACCTTTTGGGTATAACCGCAAGCGGAACACAGAATGCGGGCGCAGGTCTTAAAAATAGCGCAGTTTTGGTTGATTTTCAGCATCCCTCGGGCGATGCTTATCCCGTTAAGATTTTTAGCGGAAGTGCAACCCTCACCACCGCGCAGTCTTATAAAGACCAAATTGTAACAGGAGGCACCTCCTTTATAATAGGAAAGCGCGAGGTGGAAATCCCCGATGAAACAACCTCCTCCCCGAGCGATACAGTTATCGCAACGCAGTATCTTTATACAAGTCTTGGAATCTTTGATGAAAAACATAAAAGAGAGAATGTTAATGATATCCACGGAAGCGATACCTTCACCGCATCTCTCGGCGGACTTGGTTTGATAACGATGGATACTAATGCCGAAAATCCTGCAAGAAGCAAAAATTCGAGCGTTACTCAAATCACAAGCGGCGATAAAACCGCAGCCGAGTTTGCCGAATACTTTATAAATGATGAGGGCGACACTCTCACTGCTGACCAAAAGAGTGCACTTGCAACCTATTTCACAGGTCTTGAAAGGGATGATGTGAATATCCCAACCATAACCAACTTTATGGATTTTAAGGTTGAGGATAATGGAAACGGTGTTAAAATCACAGTAACTCTTCTTAATTTGCCCGAATATTCGAACAAGCTTCAAAAGAGCGAAAGTGACAGCACACTTGTTGATATGCCATCAACACTTCGTTTTAGCTATACCGTAAATTATACCTTTAATAAAGTGACTTATGATTCGCATATCGGCTCAATCGGTGTTGTTTTCGGACCTAACGGAAATGTTTATTCCGAATTCGGTATGGGCACCGAGATAGTAAAAAACTTATCTTTTACATACGATACTTCTTCCTATGTTGAAAAACCCGAAATTGATGAAAGTCAGTTCGTGCCCACCGTTCTTGGTGCAAAAATCCTAAAGGGTGCAAAGCCAACCGATGTTCAGAGAATAAGAATAAATCTTGATTTCTCTAATATAGAAAAAGCAACCGAACAAGAAGTTATTATTGAAGAATATGGTATTATTTGGCGCACCGGTTCGGTTGAGAATGGTGAATTTACCCGTGAACAGCTTATAAACTACGGAAATATGGTAACGAGAGAATATACGGGCGGAAATATCGGCATTATGAAGATTGCCGTTAATAAGGCTACAACTTCCTATGAAAAGGGAGTGAGCATAATCGGTTTTGTCCGTGATTCAAATGGAAACTACTACTATTCCGAAAAAATTGCCGATAAGAGCGTTAACGGTGTTATGAAAGCCTATATGCTCGATAAACTGTCAAACAAGCCGATTGCCTTTGGCATGGCTATTGATAAATACGTGGCAAGTGAGCATTACACCTTCGGCAGTTCTTATAGTGTTGACAGTGTTAAAGCGATTATCACTGACTATTTAAACGGTGATTTAGCCGAAAACACAAACGACTATAAAAACGCCAAAGAAATGCTTGGATATGTGTTTTATTATTACAATAATTAGCAAAACAATATTGTAACATCGTAGGGGAGGAGTCACCCCTCCCGATACGCTACGAACAAACAATACCGGTTTTTAAAACCGTATTGATATAATGTGCACTCCGGTGAATAAGATGTGCCATTATTCATCGCTTGCAAATATATAGAAAGGAATGATTTATGATGAAAACATTCAAAAAAGCTTTAGTTATTACTCTCGCGCTGACAATGATTTTAACATCAATGTCTTCTATTTTGGGTGTTGCTTCGGCTGAAGCTCCTGCATCAACAGTTACTTATGATTTCACAAAATCAGAAACTGTTTTGCCCGATGGTGGATTCCCGCTCATCTTTGCATCAGGAACAAAGGTATGGACAGATGGTGTTTCACTTAACGCAACACCTGCTGCATACGAGATCACTACTGATGCTGAGAATCTTTTTGGCTTGGGAACTGATACTTCAGTTTTAAAGATGTCGGTATTACCATATAGCAACGGTTTTGGTTGGAAAGCAGCAGCTGCTTATTATAACTTCTATAATGAAGCTTTAAGCACCTATCCTTTAACAAGCTTTAGCGGAACCACAAATACGCTTAAGCCTTATGCTGCAAACAATCGCGCTGCTGTAGCCGGAACATCATTCATACTTGCAAAAGCACCTGCTGCTGATGCAACAACAGGTCTTCCTGTTTATTTAGAAACAGTTGTGGGCTTCCAACCTAAAGTTACTGTTGGTAATTATACCGATGAGTTTGTAATCACACTCGGTGGTATGCTTGCAGTTAAAGAGACCACTGCTTCTGCCAATGTTTCCGGTGCGACAAATAACACACTCGGTACTAACTATGGCGCTGCAGAATTTGCTGCTTTGGTTGTTGATGACAACGGAAACACCCTTTCTGCCGACCAACAATCAGCACTTGCATACTATTTGAACGAAGTTCTTCCTGATGATTATTATGTAACACCTATGGAT
>JAZUMI010000092.1:0-7083 GCA_045603505.1 Acutalibacteraceae bacterium | reverse complement strand
GCATAGATTTTACCGATTTTTGCTTTACATTCACAGTTCTTTTTGCTATTGTTTGCACGGAGGCGGTAAAATGAAAAGTAAAAAGCTTTTAAAGGGAATTATATTTTTATCATCATTCGTTTTATGGACACTTTTAATTGTCACTGTAGATGTCAAGCCGATAGGCGTAAACGGAACGAGCGTGGGGTTTGCAAAGCTTAACGGTTGGTTCCATTCGTTAACAGGCGTTAATATGTGGCTCTATCATATAACTGATTGGCTGGGGTTAGTTCCGATTATCGTTTGTTTCTTCTTCGGATTTATAGGACTTTTTCAGTTGAAAAAGCGAAGATGTTTATTAAGGGTTGATTTGGATATTTTGCTTTTAGGGGTATATTATGTTATAGTGATAATGGGATATGTTATTTTCGAGATGATTCCTATAAATTATAGACCGATACTTATTAATGGATTTATGGAAGCATCCTATCCATCTTCCACAACGCTACTTGTATTAAGCGTTATGCCAACGCTCGACTTTCAAGCGAATTTTAGGCTTAAAAGCGACAGGTTGAAAATGGTTATAAGTGTGGCAACAAGTTTCTTTTCTATATTTATGGTAATTGGAAGAACGGTTTCGGGTGTTCATTGGCTTACCGATATTATAGGTTCAATTTTTTTGAGTTTAGGGTTATTTTATATCTATAAAGGTAGCATTAAAGAGTGATTTTAGAGGTGCATTATGGAATTTTGCGAAAAACTTCAAGAACTTAGAAAAGGGCGAGGATTAACTCAGGAAGAATTAGCCGAAGCGATATATGTATCAAGAACAGCTATCTCAAAATGGGAATCAGGTCGTGGTTATCCAAGTATTGACTCTTTAAAAGAAATATCGAAGTTCTTTTCGGTTAGCATTGATGATTTGCTATCGGGAGAAAAACTACTTTCTCTTGCCGAGAAAGAAAGTAAATTCAACATAAGAAATATATGTGATTTGTTGTTTGGAATAATTGATTTGCTTCATTTTATGCTTATTTTCCTACCACTTTATCCCTACACGGCGAATGACTATGTATATTCGGTAAATTTGTTTGAATATACACAGAAAACGCCGTTTGTCCGAGCGATTTATTGGATACTGTTTGTTTTTCTTGTTGTGATTGGAATTGTGAAGGTGACACTTGCAAAAATTAAGGTGGAAAAATGCAATAAAATTTTAATGGAAATTTCTTTGGTGGTTAGTATTTTAACGGTGTTGTTTATTGCACTTACACGTCAGGTTTATTCGGTGATAATTACATTTTTATTGCTCCTGATAAAGGAAATAATATTTTTGAAGTATATAAGAGGAAAATAGGTAATATACAGTTTGCATAGCACTTATTTCTTGCGCCCTTGTTTAAGATGTGGTATAATATACTAAATTTTAAAGTAAAAAAATTTCGAATTTATTGTACTAGAGAGAATGGGGGATTATAGTATGTCTAAAATGCTTGAAGAGATAAAACACACTGTAGATGCCACGATTCCTGATATAGAAGAATTAACTCACGGGCTTCATCCAAAAATTGATTATGCCTTGCTTATACTTCGTAATGTTTTCGTTTTTGTGGCAGTTGTGCTCTTTATATTATCAATGACTATACATAATCTTCACGATATTTTTCGTGGTATAGCATATCTTTGCGGTGCGGCGGCTTATGTTTTTGAATGTCTTGCAGTTACCGACTGTTTTCAGACTGAAGTTCCACATACTGAAATGTTCATGGTGTACTGTTTTGGTCCGCTTTATTTACTTATGGGTTTAAGTTATATATTTTAAAAAGAGCCGAAAGGCTCTTTTTTCTTTTATTAAAGCGCAACTTTTTGAACTAAAACATAATTTTCAACCTAAAAAGTATAGACAAGAAAATTAAAAAGATATATAATTGCTTTGTTAAACGGTGAGGTGTTTAATATGGAAATAAAAATTGAAAAATATACACCCTGTATTAATTTTCCAAACTCGGCAAAATTACTTGCCGATAATATAAAGGATTTGGAAAAGGGCGTTCCTTATGCCGAAATGTTAAGGCATCGTGTTGCAGGCGGAGCAAAGGATGTTTGCACCGATAACTATTATATTGCCCTTGCTGATGAAGTTTTTGCCGCAAGACTTTGGACGGGGTGGGGAAACCATAAAAATTCTGTGGCAAACTTCGGCCACTTCAACACACTTGAATCTTTGCGAGGCAAAGGCATTGGCAGGCGCGTTATGGATTTTTGGAAAGCCGATATTGAATCTCTCGAAAATCCACCCGTGGCAATTTTTTGCACCGCCGCAAAAATTCACCACGATAATTTATATTCTCCTTATGGTTTTAGATGGGCAATAGAAGAAATGCCTGTTGGCCCTTTATATATGCCTTTAGGCGATAGCCCTGAAACCTTCGAAGAGTTTTGCGAATTGTATTATACTGATACTAAAAATATAAGTGTGCGACCCGCAACGGTAGAGTGGCGCCACGAAATAGATTGCCTTTTAAAGTTTGCGCTTATGCTTTACGGCGAAAAATTAGAGCTTGGTGAGATAACAAGCCTTGAAGAAAGACTTGTTATGGATAATGCGAAAGATATTTATTTGCTTTTCTCCGATGATGAAAAGGTAATCGGTTGGTTTAAAAAAGAAAACGGAAAATTGATAACGCAAGTTTATCCTAAATATAAAACTTTAAAAATAAATGAGGAATTTTAGTGAGCGTTTTAAAATTTTATAAAGAAAAAATTCTTGCCGCCGATTTAGGCGAAGAAAATTTAATGCCCGATATAAAGAATGTTAGGTATATACATTCAGGTTTTATTGTTGATGAAAAAATCCCCGAAAACGAGGCAAAGGGAATAGGAAAGGGTATGATAAATACTCTTCTTCCTTATACCTTGCAGGATAACTATAATAGAGATAGAAAATTGCGCGAATTCGATGTGGCAGTTCTTGAAAATGAAAAACTTAAAGCCACCTTTATTTTAGATTTAGGCGGTAGACTTTGGTCGTTATATGATAAGGTGAACGATAGAGAACTTCTATATTCTAACACCGTTTTTCAACCCGGTAATTTAGCGCTTCGAAATGCTTGGTTTAGTGGCGGAATAGAGTGGAATGTTGGAATAAAGGGCCATAATCCGCTCACTTGTTCACCGCTTTTCGCATGCGAAATGAAAACAGATAAGGGCGAGAGTTTTCTTCGAATGTATGAATATGAACGTATCAGAGATATTACATATTGCCTCGATTTCTTTTTGAGTGAGGATAGTGATGTTTTATACGTTAATGTTACTATCGAAAACACAAGCGACAGTGAAAAATATATGTATTGGTGGAGTAATATTGCGGTGCCTGAATATGAGGGCGGTAGAGTAATTGCCCCTTGCAGCGAAGCAATTTTAACCTTTTATACCGAAAACAAATATAGACTTTCGGTAACACCCATTCCATATATGAACGAAACCGATATTTCATACCCCGAAAATTCTCTGTCAGCAAAGGATTATTTCTATATTGTGCCTGAAACTCAGGATAAATGGGTATCAAGTGTTGATAAAGATGGAAAAGGACTTTTGGAGTTCTCAACAAATAATCTTTTCGGCAAGAAGTTATTTGTTTGGGGTCAAGGAAAAGGCGGCCGAAACTGGAATAGATGGCTTTCCGAAAAGGGTGAGCCCTATGTTGAAATTCAGGCGGGACTTGCCCGAACACAGTATGAACACTTTATTATGGAGCCGAACTCTAAAATCACCTTTACTGAAGGATATACCGCCATTTCTATTGATAGGAAACAGGCGCACGGAGAGTTTAACGAGGCGGTTAAAGAGGTAGGTGCTTTTTGCAAAGAAAAGGCAACGGGAATAGAAAATATTGCTAAAAAATCTCACAATGCAACCCTTGTAGAAACAAAGCATTTAGGCTCGGGCTTTGGATATCTTGAAAATCTTGCAAGAAAGAAGCAGGGCAAAAACGAAATAAGTGAAATGCTTCAATTCCCAAGCGAAAGCGTTACCGAAAAGGAAATGCCTTGGGAAGAACTTTTAAAGAGCGGCGAGTATCCGTTTGATGAACTTAAAACACCGCCAAAGAGCTTTCAAAACAGTGAACTTTGGAAGGAACTTTTGCGAAGTCAGGAACAGAGCGGAAAGGCAAATGCGGTTTCTCTTTTGCAGCTTGGTATAACCGAATATGCACTCGGCAATATCGATAAAGCTTATGAGGCGTTTTCAAAATCTAACGAGTGCTTGCCAAACGCTTGGGCACTTCGTAACCTCGCAATGATAGAGAAAAATGAAAAAGGAAACCCCGATAAAGCATTCGAATATATCACAAAAGCCCTCGAGTATAATATAACCTATCGCGGTCTTTTAATCGGTGCCGCTGATATTATGCTTGCGGCAAACGAAGAGAGAGCATGGCTTGAAACCTTCGAAAGATTAGATGAAAAACTAAAGAATGATGGCAGACTTAAACTATATAAAGCGATAGCTCATATAAGGCTTGATGAGCTTGACGAAGCTGTAAAGATTATCAACAAGGATTTTGTTTTGCCCGATATTGAAGAGGGGGAACTCTCTGTTTCTTATGTTTGGGAAGACCTTTATCAAAGAATTATATCTAAAAAAACAGGTGAAACCTGCAAAGAAATACTTGCAAAAATGCAAAAGGAAGAATATCCTTTGCCTGATAGTTTAGATTTTAGAATGCATTAAAAAAAGAGCCGAAAGGCTCTTTTTTTAATTAAACAGGAATGGTTATCTTATTGTTTTATCTAATAATAGTTCCTCAAAAGAAATATTAAAAACCTTTACAAAGGCCAATATTTCGATGTCAGTAACAAAACGCTTACCGCATTCAATTCTTTGTATTGCATTTTTATCAATATCTATACCTACTAATTGCATTTTGTCAGCAAGTTGTCTTTGAGATATTTTAAGTTCCGTTCGGAATTTCGCAATATTTTTCCCACAAATGTTGTTTAATCCGGTGCTTGTTTTATTGATAAACATAAAAATCCTCCCTGTTTTGACATTTAGTGCTTGTCAACAAGAAAAGTATATGCTATAATTTAAGAAAAAATGACATTTAGTGAATGTCAAAGAGAGGGGGGTTAATCTTGAGAAGAATTTTTTGTTTAATTTTAGTGGTGGGCTTTTGTTTAAATTTATGCGCATGTGTAGAAGAAATACCTAGTAAAGAAATAGCAGAAGCATCTTCTAAAGTTGAAGTAGTAGAAGAAATATTTGGTCTTAATGAAACGGCAGTGTTTTCTGACCTAAAGTTCACTGCAACTGAAATAGTTGAATCGGATGGGGAAGATTTTTTCACTCCTGAAAAAAACAATGTTTTCGTTGGAGTTAAATTTATAGTTGAAAATATATCTGATTCCGACCAAAGTGTAAGCACGTTATTGCTTTTCGAAGGTTATTCAGATGATGTAAAAGCTGAATATTCTTTCAGCGCAGCATGCGCTTTTGATGAGGGAACTCTTGATGGTACAATTGCACCAGGTAAAAAATTAGTTGGTTGGTACGCACTTGAAGTTCCAAAGGATTGGTCAAACATTGAATTGCATGTTCAATCAAATTGGCTTTCCAACAATCCTGCAAAATTTGTATTTACTAAATAAAGGGGTTTTAAAAATGAAAAAAAGAAGTACAATATTAGCAATAGCAACAATATTATCAACTGCATATACAGTATATCTATTTTGTTATTTTGTCGGTGGTGTTGCGTCAACTTCAGGAGCAGAAGCAATCGGAGGCGCAATTGCAACCGCACTCGTTACACCACATGCAATAACTTTTTTAATAGGTGCGATATTCGGTTGGTTAGGGTTTTTATTTAAAAAGACTTGGGCGGCATTAGTTGCAGCAATTTTATATTCAGTTGCAACATTGTTATTCTTGGTTTATGCAATGTTTGGAGCACCGATATTGATTTTAGGGTTTATCGGATATGCAAATCAAAAAAAGATAAATAAAAGAAATATTGAAGAGTAAAAAAGAGCCGAAAGGCTCTTTTTTTATCCGTTAAGTATGAATATCGCAAGGGTTAAGTAACCTGCAAAGGTTACCCATATTGCATAAGGAATTTGCAAGTATGCGGCGATAGGCTCAATTTTTTTGTATTTGATTATTGTTTTTACAATTAAATAAAGAAGCAGGATAAGCCAAACAAAAGCGAACAGATATGCTCGTATATTAAAGAATATAATGCTCCAGAAAAAGTTAACGATGAGGCTTAAAGCATAGGTGTAAAGTGCACTCTTCTTTTGATATTCGGGAGCGGTTTGATTTGTATAAATAATTGCCGCGCTAATCCCCATAAGTATATAAAGAACAGTCCAAACGATAGGAAAAAGTATTGACGGTGGGGAAAGCGGCGGTCTTATGGTTTCACTGTATAAATCCATATTGTTCCGTGTGAAAAAGGCCGATAATCCGCCAACGGCTAATGCAATTAAAATTGATATAATATAAGGCTTTATTTTTTTCATAACAAACACCACCTAAAGAAAATATATGCAAAAATTTTGGAATAAATGTTTTGTTGATTAAAAGTAGTAAAAGTGGTATTATGTATCTATAGGGTGACAAGATTTGAACCTATTACGATTTCGCTTGCCACCTTTTACTGCCTTTCTTGCGCTTATTTTTGTAAGGCTTCCGTATTACAAATGATGAGGCAAGGAAAAACTAAAAATTATTATTTGTCAGGCGTGACAGGTTCAAATCTTGTCACCCTATGGTGGTGTTTAAATGAGCGTTTTCTCAAGAATTTATAAGGTGGTGTGCGATATTCCAAAGGGCAAGGTTGCAACATATGGATTAGTTGCCACACTTGCGGGGAATCCACGGTGGGCTCGGGTTGTCGGTTACGCGCTTCACAACAATCCCTCACCCGGTATTATTCCGTGCCATAGAGTTGTTAATAGGGAAGGCAGGGTTGCAGAAAGCTTTGTTTTCGGCGGCGGTAATGCTCAAAGAGATTTGCTCGAAAACGAGGGTATAGTTTTCGAAAAGGATGGAAATATCAACCTTGAAAAATTCTTATGGAAACCAAATGAATATAACAAATAA
>JAZUMI010000091.1:0-8400 GCA_045603505.1 Acutalibacteraceae bacterium | reverse complement strand
TTTTATAAAACTTTTCAAAATTAGAAAAGGGTATAAAATTTCTGTAAAAATTAAAAGAAAAAGAGGTTTTCCGTTTATAATAAGAAGATATAAGTTCAGATACGGAATGCTGATTGGATTTGTTTTGTTTTGCGTTGTGCTTTATGTTATGGGTAGTTTTATATGGAAAATCGAGGTTAATGGTAATCAGAAAGTAAGTTCTGATTCTATCATTGAAGATTGTAGAAAAATTGGTGTGGATATTGGTACACAAAAGAAAAAAATTAATGCTAAAATTTGCAGAGAAAAACTTCTTGTAGCAAATGATAAACTTGCATGGGCGGCACTTAATATAGAGGGTTGTGTTCTGACGGTAGATGTAACAGAAACAAAGAACCTCCGAGAAGATGATGAAATGAAACCATCAAATTTAAGAGCAATTGTTGGTGGCAAGATAGAAAAAATTTCGGTTACCGAAGGCAACTGCGTAGTTTCTGTTGGTGAAACCGTTGAGAAAGGGCAACTGCTTGTGTCGGGTATTGTTGAGAGTAAAGCGGATACAAAATTTGTTCATTCTATTGGCGAAATATATGCATCAACTAACAGAAAATTTACCTATAATCTTGATTATTTGCAAGAGCAAATAGAATATTTTGATAATTATAAGCACAAAAAAGTACTTGAAATTTTCGGATTAAAAATTCCACTTTATCTTGGTAAAACGGGCGAGAATTACTTAGGTGGCGAAACAACGCAGAAGTATTTGATTAATAGCAATGTGCCTATCAAAATATATAATAAAACATTTACGGTTTTTAAAAGGAACAAGCAAAAGAAAAGTAGAGAATTTTTATTAAAAAAGGCGGAAAATATGTTATCTTCGAAACTTAAAAGCATAGGGGTTACTGATTACAAAATAACAAAAAAGGAAGTTAAAGAACATAAAAAGGGAATAAGTGTGTGTTTTTTTGTTTTGGCGCAAGAAAATATTGCTTATCAAGATGTTTTATTATATAATAAAGAAAAATAAGAAAAAGCACTTTGTGCTCTATGAAAGGTCAGATATTGTTGTTTGAACATACAATTGATATTGAGCGAATTGAACAGATAGTAAATTTGTTCGGCAATTTTGATGAAAACATCCATTTGCTTGAAAAGAAGTATAATGTTTTTATAACTTCTCACGGAAGTCAGATTAAGGTGAGAGGAGATGCCTCTGATGTGGCAGAAGCGTGTAGAGCAATTGAATGTTTGCTTGTTATGATAAATAAGGGAGAGCAAATAAATTCGCAAAATATTTCCTATGTTACGTCACTTGTCGAAGATGGTGATGAGAGTAAAATAAGCAATATTATAGATGCAGATTGCATTTGTATAACCGCTAAAGGAAAGCCGGTAAAGCCAAAAACTCTTGGTCAGAAAAAATATGTAGATGCAATAAAGAACAATACTATAACAATAGGTGTAGGCCCTGCAGGAACGGGTAAGACCTATCTTGCAGTTGCCCTTGCGGTTAATGCTTTTAGAGCTAAACAGGTTAACAGAATAATTCTTACAAGACCTGCAGTTGAAGCGGGGGAAAAATTGGGATTCTTGCCCGGTGACCTTCAACAAAAGGTAGACCCGTATCTACGTCCGCTATACGATGCTCTTTTTGATATGTTAGGAGCAGAGAATTTTCAAAGATGTCAGGAACGCGGAGATATAGAGGTGGCACCGCTTGCATATATGCGAGGAAGAACATTGGATGACAGTTTTATCATTCTTGATGAGGCACAGAATACAACAGGAGAGCAAATGAAGATGTTTTTAACCCGCCTGGGATTTAATTCAAAGGCGGTTGTAACAGGCGATGTTACCCAAATTGATTTGCCTGACGGTAAGAAATCTGGTTTAAAAGAGGCTGTTAAGGTGTTGAAAGGAATAGATGATATTGCCATTTCTCATCTTACGGGTAAGGATGTGGTCCGGCATCGACTTGTTCAGGAAATTATTAAGGCGTATGAAAGAAACGGAGAGAAAAATGAGCGTAAAGGTTAATATATATAATAAACAGAAAAAGGTTGAGCTCCCAACAGGCACAAAACTTCTTATAAGAAAATCGTGCCTGGCTACTCTTGTTAATGAGGGCATTGGAGAAAATGCGCTTGTTGATGTTACTATTGTTGATGATGAAGAGATAAAAAGGGTGAATTCACAGTTTAGAAATATTGATAATTCCACCGATGTATTATCCTTTCCGCTCGGGGAAAACGGCGAATATGATACCGATATGAAGACAGGGGCAATTATGCTTGGGGATATTATGATTTCAGCAGAGCATGCCGTATATCAAGCCGACCTTTACGGTCACGGAATCGAACGCGAGATTGCCTTTCTTACGGTGCATTCAATGTTGCATCTCTTAGGATATGACCATGTGAATGGCGGAATAGAAAAGGCTATAATGCGTGAAAAAGAAGAAAAGATACTTAATGATTTAGGTCTTGCAATAACAAAGGTATAGGTACATATATGAAAAAATCAGCATTTATAACAATAGTCGGCAGACCAAACGTTGGAAAATCATCGCTTATAAATTGTATTATAGGTCAGAAGATTGCCATCGTTTCGGACAAGCCTCAAACCACAAGAACACGAATTATGGGCGTTCATACCAAGGGGGATAATCAGTTAATCTTTATAGATACGCCGGGCTTTCATAAACCTAAAAATATTTTAGGCGAGAATATGGTTAAAGCCGTTGGCGAGGGGTTAAGTGATGTAGATGCAGTTCTTTTTGTAATCGAAGCTCTTCCAAAATTCAATTACAGCGAGGATGAACTTCCTGTTGCTGAAACAAAGCTAATTGAAGAACTTAAAAAAAGAAAACTCAATGCTATTTTGGTAATAAATAAAATTGACCTTTTAAAGAATAAGGAAGATTTATTTGATATTATAAGGCGTTACAGTTCTTTTTATGATTTCTCTGCAGTCGTTCCGATTTCTGCTAAGAGGAATGATGGTGTAGATATTCTTATAAAAGAAACAACTGCATTTTGTAAGGAGTCGCCACATTACTTTGATGATGAGGATATTACAGACCAACCTGATAAAGTAATGGTTTCTGAAATTATCCGTGAAAAAATTCTTAGAAACCTTAACCGAGAAGTGCCGCATGGTGTGGCGGTTGATATCGAAAAATTTATTGAACGTGACCGAAAAGACGGTAACCCCATAATTGATGTCGAAGCGGTAATCTATTGTGAAAAGGAAACACATAAAGGCATCATCATAGGGAAAGGTGGCGCTATGCTTAAAAAAATAGGTTCAAGTGCAAGATATGATATTGAAAAATTTTTTGGGATAGATGCTTCTGTAAAATTATGGGTAAAAGTTAAGGAAGATTGGCGTAACCGTGAGGGTTTGATTCATACCTTTGGTTTAGATTAGGTTATTAGATATTATTTCCTATTATAAATTCATCTCACAAGGCTAAAATTTTATTAGATTAAACTTCTGAGGTGAACATATAATGATTGAAAAATCTTGGCAATTATTTTTAAAAAGCGGAAAGATAAGTGATTATCTTGAGTTTGTTAATTCGTGTAAGGAGCAAGAAATAAGTGAAGGATGCCGCAACCAGATTTACAACAGAAGGCCTAGTGCTCAAGGAGATGGAAGTAGGGGAGAGTGACCGTTTGGTTACTCTTTTTACCCGTGAATATGGTATTATCCGCGCATTTGCTTCGGGCGCCAAAAAAATTAACAATAAAAAAGGTAGCGCAACATCTGCACTTACCTATGCTTCCTTTTCTATTATAAAGCGTAAGGATACATATAAAATTTATGAGGCGCAAACAATTCGTACCTTTTTTGGAATAGGCAGTGATATTGAAACGTTAACACTTTCACAGTATTTTTGCGAACTTGCCTTAAAACTTATTCCTGATGGTACTGAAAATCCTGAATTTTTACGGCTCATACTTAATTCGTTGCATTTTCTTTCCGAGGGTAAGAAAAATCCCATTTTAATTAAAGCGATAACCGAACTTAAAGCGGCATCTTTATTAGGATATTTACCCGATTTGGTTGCGTGTAATTCCTGTGGCGCTTTTGAGGAAAATGTTATGTTTTTCTCTATTCGTGAGGGTTATCTTGTTTGTGGCAACTGTAATAATGATAATAACAATAAACCTATAAACAAAACTGTTTTGAATGCTATGAGACATATAGTTTTTTCGGAATTTAAAAATATTTACTCATTTGAAATTCCGAAAACCGATGCAGAATATCTTTCTTTAATTACTGAAGAATATATTTGTGCGCAAACTGATTACAGGTTTTCTGCGCTTGAGTTTTTCAAAGTGCTAGATGTGAAAGGTAAGTAGTATGAACAAAGATATATCAAAATATATAAAGATATTAGAACTTGATAAAATTCTTGAAAAGTTATCCCTTGAAACTGCTTTTGAAGACTCCGCTTTACTTGCTAAAAATTTGCAGCCGAGTGAAGATGTGAATACTGTTTGCGAGCGGCTTAAGAATACAGAAGATGCTTATGTACTTATGTCACGTTATTCTGTGCCATCCTTTAGTAGATTGATTAATCCTTCCTCTTTACTTACAAGGGCAGATGTGGGCGCTCAACTATCAATGAAAGAGTTGCTCGAAATTGCAAATATTTTGAGATTGGTAAGAACATTTGATAACTGGCATAATGACTGTGCACAGATTAAATCAACATCGCTTGAAGAATTGTTTTGCGTACTTTCGCCAAATAAGTTTTTAGAAGAAAAGATTTGTTTTGCAATTAAAAGCGAGGATGAAATGAATGACAACGCATCCCTTGCGCTTGCCGATATAAGAAGAAAAATCAGTGCAAAATCATCCTCAATCAGAGAAAGTCTTGATAGAATTGTAAGAGGTTCATCCTCGAGATTTTTACAGGAAGCCATTATCACTCAACGTGACGGAAGATTTGTTGTTCCGGTTAAAACCGAACATAAAGCCGACGTTCCAGGTATTGTTCATGATACATCATCTACGGGTGCTACCTTGTTTATTGAGCCTATGAGCGTTGTTGAAACAAACAATGAAATTAGGGTGCTTAAATATAAAGAAGAAGAGGAAATCATCAGAATTTTAGCGGAACTTTCTGCCGATGTTTCAAATTTTGCAGCTACAATAAAGCAATCGTATGAAGCACTTGTTAAAATAAATTTTATTTTTGCTAAAGCATCTCTTGCTTATAAAATGAAAGCGGCTCTACCAACTGTAAATACAAGCGGGTATATCCGTCTAAAAAATGCAAGACATCCGTTAATAAATAATAAAAAGGTAGTTCCGATTTCTATTGAACTTGGTAAGGACTACGATACACTTGTTATTACAGGTCCAAACACAGGCGGTAAAACTGTTACACTAAAAACGGTTGGATTATTGACACTTATGGCGATGTGCGGTTTGATGATTCCTGTTGATGATGGAAGTGAAATTTGTGTATTTGAACGCATTTTCGCAGATATTGGCGATGAACAAAGTATAGAATTATCTTTATCAACATTCTCATCACATATGGTAAATATAATCAATATAACCGAGAATGTTAACGAAAACTCACTTGTTTTATTTGATGAACTCTGTGCGGGTACCGACCCTGTTGAAGGTGCTGCATTAGCACAGGCAATACTTGTAAATTTAAGTAATAAGGGTGCAAAAATTGTTGCAACAACACACTATCCCGAATTAAAATCTTATGCCGTGGATACACCACGAGTTGAAAATGCAAGTTGTGAATTTGATTTAACAACGCTTAAACCAACATATAAACTTATAACAGGTATGCTTGGTCGTTCTAATGCCTTCGCAATTTCGGGCAAATTAGGTCTTAATGAAGAAATTATTACAAATGCGAAGGAAATGGTTTCGGATGATGATTTACGGTTTGAGCGTGTTATAGCATCACTTGAAAGGGTTAAACTTTCTTCAGAAGCTGAACTTAAAGAAGCGGCAAGACTTCGCATTAAGATAGAAGAAGAAAAGAAAAAGTATGAAAATACTATCGAAGAAATGCGAAAAAATCAAGAAAAACTCTTAGAGAAAACTCGCAAACAAGCCGATGATATAGTTGAAGCCGCAAGATATAAATCATCACTTTTGCTTAATGAACTTGAAGAACTCAAGAAGAGTATGAATTCTCAAAATGCAGCCGAACTTGCTATGAAGGCGAGAATGCAACATAAACAAATTATAGGAGATTTGGAAAATATAACAGACCCTATTAATGAAAAAATTAGTACCGATGAAAAAATTACCGAGCCGCTTAAAAATGGCGATAATGTAATTATTTCTGATATCGGCAGAGAAGCAACAGTTATTGAGGTTAAGGGTGAAAAGGTTTTTGTGCTTTCTGGTTCAATAAAAATGTGGGTTGAAGTTGATAATTTAAGAAAATGCAAAAATAAAAACAAACCCAAAATTGAGAAAAAAACTAGAAAAGTTACAGGACTTGCTTCAAGAAAAGATAGAAACCTTTCAGGTGAAATTGATATCCGTGGTTTTGCTACTGATGAGGGAATTATGGTGCTTGAAAAGTATCTTGATGAGGCAATTTTAACCGGTATTTCAACTGTTCGAATTATACACGGAAAGGGCACAGGTGTTCTTAGAAATGCTGTTCATTCATATTTGAGAAACGCTAAATTTATTAAAGGATTCAGAGTAGGCGTTTTTGGAGAGGGAGAAAACGGCGTTACAATAGCAGAAATAAAACAATAATAAAAAGCAAGAGAATTCTCTTGCTTTTTAAATTTTATGAATTACTGTTATGAATTTTATTGAATTGATATCACAAATTACAGTTTTGTTATTGCCTTGCGGTTTTAAGACAATATATTCTTTTCCTACTTTGAATAAAACCCCAACTTTTGTTTCTCTCATATTTCCAATAGCAAAATCTACCCGAACTGTTTTTCCAATATGGTCTTTTAAAAAATCACAAAGCGAAAAGGATGAACTTTTAGTGCTTTCAGGAACTGTATGTCTTTTTATATCGGGTGGACTATTATGCGGTGACATATTGCGGGGTGTCTTGCTGTCTTGCAAGAATTTTTCGAAATAAAGCAAGTCTTTTTCATTTTTCAATTCGTGCGGAAAATTCTTTTCCATTACTATTCTCCTCATATTTTTTTACATAATATGATTATTTTATTTGTTATGTTAATGATTTGTTTTGTAAAAAACGTAAAAATATAAAAAAATTTTAAAAAAATATATACAAATTAAAAAAAATGTGATAAAATTACTTTTGTTTTAGAAAGTTATTAATTTTTTAAGGAGTGCTTAGAATGAAAAAATTATACGAAGGCAAAACAAAGGATGTATATTCTCTTGATAACGGCAACGTTATGCTTAAGTTTAAGGATGACTGTACAGGTAAGGACGGTGTTTTTGACCCGGGCGAAAATACTGTTGGTTTAACAATTGAAGGAATCGGTAAAGCAAATCTTGAAACTTCTATCCATTATTTTGAATTACTCAAAGCAGCAGGAATTAAAACTCACTATGTTTCGGCTAATATAGACGAGGCTACAATGGAAGTTCTTCCTGCAACTGTTTTCGGTCATGGTCTTGAGGTTATCTGCCGTTTGGTTGCAACAGGCAGTTTCATCCGCAGATACGGTGAGTATATGGAGGATGGAACAGTTCTTGAGGGTGGTTATGTTGAGTGCACCTTTAAAAACGATGAAAAGGGTGACCCGCTTGTAACAGGCGAAGGTTTGGCAGCTCTCGGAGTTATGACACCTGCCATGTTTGAAAGCATGAAGGAACAAACCCTTAAAATTACAAAGATTGTAGCTGATGACCTTAAATCAATTGGACTTGATTTATGGGATATCAAGTTTGAATTTGGTTACAACAACGATGAAGTTATTCTTATTGATGAAATTGCTTCTGGTAATATGCGTGTTTATAAAGACGGCAAAATTGTAGAACCTGTTGAACTCACAAAGCTTATTCTTAACAGATAATTTTAAACGAACTTAAAAAGGTAGTTGCTAAATTGCAACTACCTTTATTTTTTTAATACCATATTTTTTGAATAGTTCTATATGCTCTTTTGTTATTATCTCGCCTGAGAGCGCAATTGGTATTGCAGGCGGACAAGATACAGTTGAAAAACCACAAACTCTGCCGACTGCTTCTTGCACATCACATTCTTCTTGTTTAGAGAAATAAGCTTGTCTTATAGTCATTTTTGCTTCAGGGTTTGGCAAAAATAGTGGTTTTTGTTTTATTTCTTCTCGTTTTTCAATCGATTTTATAGCGCTTTCTACCCTTTCAAAATCATCTTCGCTATTAAAAGGGCTAAACATTAAAACACCAAATTGCTCATCAGAGTATTCACATTCTATTTTTTCTTTTCTTAAAATATCAGCA
>JAZUMI010000090.1:0-47403 GCA_045603505.1 Acutalibacteraceae bacterium | reverse complement strand
GTAACCGTAGCATTTGATTATGACCCTGCTACTGCAACTCCTGCAAACATAGGTGTTGATATTCTTCCTTCAATTCCTGCAATTAGCACCACAACCACAACTCCGCAGAATAGAAATCTTTTCTATTTTAATAACCGTTCATATCCTGCAAGTGCCGCCAATCTGCCTGGCAACTCGATTTATGCTGCTTTTTGGTGCGATTATGGAACAAATAATGCAACAAAAACTGTTTATAAGACTAATAATGTGCAGAATGCAAATGGTTTAGGTGGTTCTAATTCATTTTCTGATTATGCTGAGGGTAATTATAGCACTATTCTTGAAAATTTTGGTAATAGCACTACTAAATGGAAATACAAGGGTAATAGTGTTGTAATGCAGTTCGAGTATTATTACAAAGATTATACTGCAACAGATTCTTTAGCTTCTACTGAAAATAGCGGACTTAAAGCTACTCGCGTTGAGATAGAAAAAATCATAATGTGGGCAGAATCCGATGGAAACAACATCTATAATAGCGAAACCGATGTAATGATTAACAGCGGAAATAGTGCTCAAGATTTAATTTATAGATATGATGCAACAAAGGATTATATCCCATATGTTTCTTTCAGTGATTGCGAACAGTTTGTTTATCTTCGTGTTGAAAACCTTACAGAAGAAGATGCATTCGTAAGCGATTATGCTTCTTCAATAAGCGATGGTGCTGTTTTTTCATCACTCCTTCCTGCTGTTCAGGCTTATGCAAAACTCGATGCAAACAATGTTGTAAGTGCTGAAACAAAGGATGTTGTAACTGAGCATGCTGAAAGACTCGGCATGATGCCATTAAACCTTGGTGCAACAGTTCGTACTGATGCCGATAAGCAGAATATTGCTTTCTATGGTAAATCACCAAGTATTAATGGAAATGATAATAAACTTGCAAGCATCACCAAGATTGGTGTTATTATGAAACCATATAATGCAATGCTTGCTGATGGCGATAAGGAATTAACACTTGAAACTCAGGGTGCAGTTTCCAAGGAAATTACTTCTGAAGAGGCAGATATCAACGGCAAGGAATTCCGTTTCACACTTTCGGGTACAGACCTTAAGAATAGTGATAGATGGGGCAAGTGGATAGTTAGCCGTATCTATGCTGAATATACAATGGCTGATGGTTCAACCTTCATTCTTTATAGCCTTGATACAAACGATGCAAACCCTGTAAACGATGATTTTGCTTATGGTACTTGCGTTCGTTCAGTAAACGGCGTGCTCAAGACAATCGCTAACGGTCTTTATGGTAAATATACCGATAACAGCGAAGAGAATGCTGAACTTAAGAATAAACTCGATGCTATAACAGGTGGCGAGTATAAGGATGTCGAGGGTGAGGTTAAAACAACATATGTGAATATGACATTAGAAAATGCATATGCTTTACCTGACTTTACAAACGGAGTTATCAAGTCATCTGCTAAGGAAATGCTCTATTTCTTATTAGCATTCAAGAATGCAATTGCTTTAATAGCTTAATTTAAGGAGGTAATACTAATGAAATACACAAAACCTTCAATTAAATTAAATGACTATTTAATAGATGAAAGAATTGCCGCTTATAGTGGTGTAGACCTTTCGTTAGGCGGACTTCAGATGGAAGATTTTGAAGGTGCCGAAAACGAAGCTTGGTAAAATGATAAAAGGCTCGTTCCAAACGGAACGAGCCTTTCTGTTTTGTCCTTATTGAAAAATAAATGTGTTTATGGTATAATAAGTTGCGAAGGAAATTCAATGAATTGCCTACGGCATGAATTGAAATCAGAGATTGCATGAATTGAGCCTTACGGCTTATGAATTGCACTTCGTGCATTTAAGGCAATTCAATTCACGGAGTGAAGCGAGAAATCATGGCGGAACGCCAATTCATGACAACGGAGTTGTCAATTCATCTAACGGAGATAAAATATGAAAGAGAATAAACTTGTAGATTTGTCAAAACAATTTGCGGTTGATATTGTAAATCTTTGTGCCGAAATCAAAGAAAACAGAAAGGGCAATGTATTGTTGAATCAACTTTTGCGAAGTGGCACAAGCATAGGTGCTAACATACATGAAGCAAATTATGCATCGAGTAAGGCTGACTTTATAAATAAGTTTCAAATTTCGTTAAAAGAATGTTATGAAAGTGATTACTGGTTAGGCCTTTTTAAAGACACTAAAATGATAACGGAAGATGAGTTTAAAAATATGTTTGATAAATGTAGCAAAATCAGAAAATTACTTATTGCTTCAATAACTACGGCAAAGAAAGAGTAAGATTTTGAAAAATTCATTGATTTTATAATATCTTTAAATATTTGAGGTGGTAAAAATGATAATATTAAAAAATGATTTTTTAACAGTTAAAATTGCCAAGAAGGGTGCCGAAATAAAGAGCATCGTGAAGAACGAAAATGAATATATGTGGGGGTCGGACCCTGCTATATGGGGTAAAAGTGCACCTATTCTTTTCCCAATATGTGGCGGCTTAAAGGATGATAAATTCATTTTTGAGGGTAAGGAATATACACTCGAAAAGCACGGCTTTGCTTCTTCAAAACTCTTTAGTATTGAACAAGCCGATGATGAAAGTGCAACGCTTTTACTTAAGAGCGATGAACAAACTAAGGCGGTTTATCCTTTTGATTTTGAATTCCGAGCAAAGTTCACCCTTTCAGGAGAAAAACTTGATATTACATATTCGGTTAAAAACATAGGAACAGGAAAAATGTATTTTTCATTTGGCTCACACGAGGCTTATGCAACACCTGAGGGTATAGAAGATTATGATATAATCTTTCCTGAAAAAGAAACTCTTAACGCCTCATATCTTTATGGTTCGCAGATAGGTGTGGGTACATATCCTATAATTAAGGATAGCAATGTTTTACCGCTTTATGATAAGTATTTTATAATTGATGCACTGCTCTTTACCGATGTGAAATCAAAAAGCGCAACCCTTAGAAACAGAAAAACAGGCAGAAGTATTACGATTGATTTCCCCGATAAACCATACTTACTTTTGTGGCACAAGCATTTAGCACCTTATATCTGTATTGAGCCTTGGAACGGAATTCCCGATTATTTTGATAGTGATTACGATATAACTAAAAAACCCGGAATAACCGAGCTTGACGGTGGGAAAACTTATGAAAGCACACACACTTTAAAATTCTGATTTAAGGGTGATATATATGAATATATATAAATCGGTTGATGAACTAATAGGTTCAACTCCGCTCTTAGAACTTAAAAACCTTAAAAAAAGCGAGGGCTTTTTGGCCGACATTTATGCAAAACTTGAATTTTTTAATCCCTTAGGCTCGGTTAAAGATAGGGTAGCAAAGCAGATGCTCTGCGATGCCGAGCAAAGTGGGAAAATTAATAAAAATTCTGTAATAATAGAGCCAACATCGGGTAATACGGGTATTGGTCTTGCGGCGGTTGCCGCATCACGCGGATATAAAGCAGTTATAGTTATGCCCGAAAATATGAGCCGTGAGCGTATAGCGGTAATGAGGGCGCTTGGTGCCGAGGTGGTTTTAACCGATGCGCAGGTTGGTATGAAAGGCGCAATAAAAAAGGCAGAAGAATTAGCGGCGCAAACACCCGATTCATTTATTCCTGCTCAGTTTGATAATCCATCAAACCCCAAAGCCCATTTTTTAACAACCGGTCCTGAAATCTGGAGTGATACAGATGGCAAGGTTGATATATTTGTATCAAGTGCGGGTACGGGCGGTACAATAAGTGGCACAGGCGAATATTTAAAATCAAAAAATAAAGATATAAGGATAGTAGCGGTTGAGCCGAAAGATTCGGCGGTGCTTAGCGGAGGCAAGGCAGGTGCTCACAAAATTCAGGGAATTGGAGCCGGTTTCATTCCAAAGGTTATGAACACCGAGATTTTCGATGATATCGTGGCAGTATCGAATGAGGCCGCATTTGAATTTGGCAGAAAGATTGCAAAGCAAGAGGGAATTTTAGTTGGAATTTCTTCGGGTGCGGCATTGGCTGCGGCGGTATCTCTTGCAAAAAGGGAAGATAATAAGGATAAAAAAATTGTTGTTATCCTTGCCGATACCGGTGACAGATATCTATCAACTGAAATGTTCGAGTAAAAAAGCGTTTTCCGATAATTTTCGGAAAACGCTTTTACCTTTTACAATAATTATTCTGCCTTTTCTTCGGCAATTTCAATATCTTCAACACAAATGTTAACGCGTGTTACTGCATTACCTGTCATAGTTTGAATCTTTTCCTTAACATTTGCTTGAACTTTTTCGGAAACTTCCTTTACGTTGGCATCCTGTTTAACACACAGATATACATTTATCTCAATAGCGCCGTTGATATTCTCGACCTTTACGCCCTTAAATGCGGTTTTGTTTTTAATGATACCTTTAAGGTCTACCTGTTTCTTTGAAAGACCTGCAACACCCTCAATTTCTTTAGCGGCAATCTCAGCCATTTTTTCAAAAACTTCTGTGTTAACGGAAAGTTCTGTTCTGTTATCTGACATATTGTTTTACCTCCGTAAAAAATTCTACACTTCTATTATACCACTTTTTTTAAAATTCTCAACTCTTTTTTATTTAACAGTGATAATTTTTATATTCGAAAGGGAAATATCGGTTTGCGAAGTGATAATATCCTGTATTTGTAGTGTCTGTGCGGAGGTAAGACCTTCAGATTTTACCACTATTGAAGCACCCTCATCACTTAGCACACATACGCAATCGGCAAAGCCTTTAGCTGTGATTAGAGCCTCTAAATTTGATTCTTTTTCCATCCTATCGGCAAGGAGTGCTACCTTACTAACCGCCTCGCCCTTATCCTCTTCGGTTAAATTATCACTCTTAAGAGTTTCTTTAACCATTTCCTCTATTTTTGTGTGGTTTTCTTCTCTTTCCTTTCTTGCCGAAGCGAAATAATCTTCCTGCGGCTTTGCACTTGTTTCTACTGTTGAATTTGAAGATGTATTACTAACATAAGAAGCCTCGCCTAAGTATTTTGTAGAGGTATCGGAATATTTCATATTAAGGAATATAGCCACCGCAAGTGCTACCACCATAGCAGTAACCGCAATCTGACTTTTACCGAACACTTTATTAATTTTCATTGTATTTTCCTCCTGTTACATAAACTCTTTTTGAAGTGATGTCGAGTGCCGCCATAACGGCATTTTGTATTTTTTCGCGTATTTCCTCATTGTCACCCCCTGCGCAGACTATGGCAACACCTCGAATTTCTGGCATCTGTTCGCATAAAAGCAGAGCACTTTCTCCGCCCGAGGATGTTTTAACCGTTATGAATTTGCGCTTTGTTTCGTTACTCGCATACGATTGTTCACTTTCATTCTTACTTGAAGATGTATCCTCGCTTTCCTCGGCATAAGAGTATTTTATACCGCTTTCAAGCGTTATTATAACCTGTGCTTTTTTGCTTCCGGATATCTTTTTAACGAGGTCGGAAACTTCCTTTTCAAGCTCACATTTATATTCTTCGGTGCTAAAGGATAAAGGGGTATCTTTATCGGGGATTTTTTTATCCTCGTTCCCACCTAAAGAAGAAAGCAAAACGAGTAAAATTCCGCAAATGCCGAGAAGTACTAGTGTTTTCGGCTTTTTTAAAGCATCTTTTATGTTTTTGAATCGCTCATTCATTTATGATTTCAACCTCATATACTTTCGTAATTTCTTTTAAAACATTTAAAATTTTGCCTTTTTCCTCACCCGAATAAATAATCACTTTAGTAATTACTATGCTATTATCTTCGAGTTTATTAGTACAAACTTTAATTTTATTAAAATTTATATGTGCGTTACGAAGCGCCGTTTCGTATGTAAGACAGGCGGTTTTTGTTAATGTTTCTTCATTATAATCAACCGAAGAAATAACATTCAAGTCGGGTAAACTTACTGTTTTAACCGAAATAAAGCAACTCACGATACTTAGTATGAATATGATTCCAAAACAAAATTTGAGTGAAGAAGCAAAACTTTCGGGTACGAGCATATAAAGCAGACCTATAATCACACTCGTAGCACAAAAGGTACAAATAAATATGGAAAAACTGTTCATTATGTTTTACCTGCCGAAATTACTATTGTTAATGAAATTATAAAAACTACCGTAACGCAGAGAATTATGCCTATAAGCAGAGATAGCATCATATCTACTGCCCGAAGAAGTGAAGAAACTTTCGATAGGGAAAATATATCTGAAGCGGCAATATTAATAAGTAAACAAATCCGCCATAAAATAAGTTCCAATAAAAGTGGCGCAAAGATTGCAACGAGCGCAACCACACCGTAAATTCCAACCGATGACCGAAGTAGTTGTATAGAGGCAGTAACGGTTGAAAAGGCTTCCGAGATAGCCGCCCCCGCCACAGGAACTGAAGAGCCTAAAATAAATTTTGCCGTGCGCATTGATAAACTGTCGGCAGAAGCACTTACGGTGGTTTGAAGTCCTAACACCCCTAAAAATACAGTTGAAACGAGTGAGAGTATCCACAAGGCTATTTTTTTTATGCTCTCTGCAATACCCGATTGACTGATAAGTGGCGAAACCGAGGAAGAAATGCTTATAGCAAGATAACCGCCCATAAGCGGTGTTATTACGAAGGAAGATATGTATGAAACGGCTTGTGTTACAAGAAGTAAAACCGAACTCATAACTGTTCCTGTACCAACTGCGCCCGAAATGGCGGTCACGGTGGCAAAAACAGGGATAAAAGAGAGCATAAATACAGTTGAGCCTTTAAGGGCGGATACACTTGCCGTTATAACCTTTAATGAGGGTGGAATAATTACGGTGCATACCGAAAGAACAGAGGCGTAAACCGCTGCAGTTACTGTGCCGTTTTCACCTGTAAATGAGGCGACTGCGGCGGTAAGAAGAATAACAGTAAGAATGGCGGCACAAGCCTTTACAGGCGTTTTTACACCGCTTCTAAGAAACTCTAAAATATGCCCGAACACATTTTCACTCGATAGATTTTCGGTCCAATTATAATCGGCGGGGTCGATATTATTTTCATAGAAAAACTGCCTCGTTTCTTCGGGCAAGGAATATTTGATATCATCTGCACCGATGCTCTCGTACTGTTCTTTGTAAACATTGTTATCTTCTGCCGCAACAGGAAATGCAAAAAAAATAATTAAAAGGGTAAATAAAGTTAGTTTCTTAAAGATTTTCATATAAACTCCAGAACAGTACCCAGCAGAGAAATGCTCATTGGCACACAAAGTATAAATATAGCGGTTTTCCCTGCAAGTAAAGCCTTACTCGCAAGGGCGGTTTGTCCTGAATCACGGCATAAATCTGTTATAAAACTACTAAGATACGCAATGCCAAGGCTCTTTATAGCAACTAAAAAGTAGTTGTCTTTTACACCGAGTTCATTTATTTTACTGCGCAAAAGCTCTATGGCACCGATTATTTTTTCGCCCACAAGAGTAAGAATTAAAATACCTGCCGCTATAGAAATAAACAGAGAATATTCTGCTTTGTATTGCTTTAGAACAACTGTTAATACAGCACAAATTATTATAATTGCTAAAATTTTTACAATATCCATAAGTTACAGTCCAAATAGGTTTTTAACGGTTACAAAAAGTTCTGAAATGGCATCTACCACCATAAGCAAAACTACAACGAGTCCTGCAAGGGAAGTAAGCATTGCCTGTTCTTCTCTTCCTGAGCGTACAAGAAGTTGGTGAAGCACAGTAACAATTATGCCGATTGCGGCAATTTTAAATATAAAGTCAACGTCCATTTTTCACCCTCACAATAAAAAAATACTTAAAAAAACACCGAAAAGAAAACCTAAAGTGCGAAAAAGTTTACATTCTTGACGATTTTTATCAAGGAAATATTTATAGCGTTCTTCAAAAAGGGATATGTAAATATCACACTTTTTACTTTCGCTTTCAATGTCTGACATACCGAGATTAGAAAAAAACTCATTTAGTTTGCTCTTGTCCTCATCGGTGAAATCGGAGTTAATTATAATTTTATTTTCGCAAAGCTTAACACTATCCGATTCAAAGCAAACAGGGATAAGGGAAGAGAGTTCGCCTGTGTTCTGCCGTATTTTTTCTTTCAGCTCACGAAGTGAAATAACAAGATTAAAAAGTCTCTTTTCGTAGGTCTTTTTTTCGCCCGATTTATAAAAGCCAAAAAGCGTTGAAGCACAAACAATCGCGCAAATACCAAAAAGTTTAAAATAAAAAGTCATAATAAAAAATCTCCGCAATCAAATATTTGAGCCTCTTCACCGATACTTGCCGAGAGAACTACTATGAGTGAAACTATACCTTTTTCAATAAGTTCGCGTGTTATTTCCCGACGCAACAGGTCATCTTTGTGGTGGATATGCGCAGTAGTAATTATATTAACGCCGCAGTTAAAACTATCCTTAAGACTTGTAAGTTCTAAAATGGTTGCAACCTCGTCAAAGGCGACAAAATCGGGGTACATTGTGCGCAGTGCAATATCTGTGCCGAGCGATTTATCAGGGCAGATTATAATATCGGTATTGTGCCCTAAATCGTTAAAACTCTCCCCTAAAAAAGACCCTGAAATCTCTCCTCTGCTATCAACAACGGTAATCCTCTTGCCGTGCTTTGATGAGAGGATACGAACTAAATCACGAAGAAGTGTAGTTTTACCGCTCCCGGGCGGCCCTGCGATGAGGATGCCTCCGTTTCGGTAGTTAACCGCAATATCCGAGGCGCAACCCTCTACCTGACGCGCAATTCTTATATTAATTGAGGATATACTGTGCGGAGGGTTAACCCCATCAAATGTTCCGCAAATACCCGCTCTGTGTCCGTTTTTCATAATAACAAAACCGTGTTTTAGTTCGCCTGAATGTGCAAAAACCGAGCTGCCGCAGATAAGTCGGTAACTTTCTTCGATATCGTTTTTATCGGCTATAACAAGTCCACTATTAATGCAACTGAGTCTACCGTCTTCGGTAAGATAGAGGCTCTCTCCCATAACGGTTACCGAAATGGGCATATTAGTGCGGAGCCTTATTTCCTGTATGTTTTCTTTCATATATGTAGGCAGCTCTCGAAGTTTTGCTCTTATTCTTTCGCAAACTCCGTAAAGAGAACTGTCAAAAGCGGATAATATTTTCAAAGGAATGCACCTACGTTTCAAAAAAGGTTTGTCTATTACTACTTTATGAAACGGTTGTCCCGATTATAACTATTTTTCATATTCAGTAATATTATCGGCAATTTGTGAAAAAATTTTTGCACAGGAGGTTTCGCCCATAAGTGAATCTTCCGAAAGAACTATTACTGTGTATTTTGGGCTTTCAGCGGGGAAGAAGCCGCAAAACCAACTGCGGTTGATTTCTCTGTCTCCCTCATATTTTCCTGTTTGTGCGGTAGAGGTTTTACCCGCAGCGGTGGTAAGTTTAGGTTTTTCTTCTGCGGCGGTACCGCTCAGTAAAACTTCACGAAGGGAATTTCTTAAAATTTCTGCGCTCGTTTCATCAAAAACACGGGTGGATGCGCTTTTTTTCACATCTTCCATTCTTCCGTTCTTAAGTGTGCTTTTTATTGATGTGGGTGATACATATTCGCCGTCACAAGCAATGGCATTATAAAGATTTAGAAGAGCAACAGGGGATAGAAGAAGGCTTCCCTGACCAATGCTTAAATTAGCGAGGTTACCCATGTTTATAAGTGTATTTTTATCGGGCAGATTTCCTTTGGCGGTACAAATTGTATCGGCTATTTCAATTTTTGAGCCGAACTGCAAAGAAGATGCGGTATTATATATTGCTTCGCCACCGATTTTAAGACCTAAATTATAAAAAAAGGTGTTGCACGAAAAGGCTATGGCGTTAACAATAGTTGTTTTTCCGTGACCCGAATGTTTGTGACAGTTAAAGTTTCTATTTCCTATTTTCATAGTACCTGTGCAGTTATAGGTAATGCCCGAAAAACCGCTTTTTATTCCCGCAGCGGCAACACAAGGTTTAAATACCGAGCCAACACTGTAGGCACAAAGAGCTCTGTTTAGCAAAGGAGAGTCCTCTCTATTTAGAAACTCGGCAACATTAGTGCAATCAAAATCAGGACGGCTTAACAATGCCCTAATTTCGCCGCTTTTTGCCTCGCAAACTATGATAGCACCACGCTCTAAACTATTTGCCGCTTCTTCGGCAATGTTTTGAATGTTGATATCAAGCGTTGTAATGACACCGTTTGATTTTGCAAAATTTTCGTTTTCTACAGTTGGTTTTATGCCTTCGAGAATGTTGCCGAGTCCGTCTTTTGTGTATACGAAATCAACATTCTTACCGGAATATAGATAATCGTTATAGGCTTTTTCAATACCGCTTACTCCAACATTATCAGAATTTGTATATCCAAGCAGATGTTTTGCTAAAGTATCGGCAGAGTTGTGCTTATAAACGGTTGTATAGGATATTCCGTCACATTCAACTATACGAGGCACCTCGCATAAAACGGGTTTTCCGTTCTTTAATGCCTCAAGGGTTGCGGTAAGATATTCGCCCGAGAGTATGTTACTGATACAGGTAATAGCCCTAGGAGTTGGAGAAACTGCCGCAATTATTTTTTTCTCGCTATTGGTTATGGGTATCATATTGCAGTCAAAGATAGTACCTCGCGCTGCTCCTGCGGATAATCTGTATGAAGATTGTCTTACAGCAACGCTTTCGTAATCTTTAGTAGAAATCACCGCGATACGAAGAATTGCAACAAAGAAAAAGGATATGATTATAAGAAAGCAAACTGCACTTCGCTTTTCAAATGTTTTTTTGAAATTATAGGACATAAAAAAACCTCCGAGTATATTATTAACTCGGAGGTTTAAATTTAATCTGCTTTCATACGGAGAAGAGCGCCTTTTTTGATTTCACGTTGGAAAGGTATTTTAATTTTCATCATAGGATGTGGCGCACTTTCGATGGGATTTGTATTTATATCGTAAAGTTCATCGGTAGATATGTTAAACGGAACACATGAAGGTTCAAGACAATCTAAAATCTGCCCACGCAAGAATTTGTTCTTAAGCGTTGCTATAACAAAGCCGTCCTCATAAGAATCAACAATAGCGGCAACCGAATAGTCACGTATATACCCTGCATTTTCGTATGTTTGTGAATTTTCAGGGGTGCCGAAGTAAAAACCTGTTGAATATGTGCGATGGCTGATTTTTTCAAGTTCCTCGCTAACCCAATCGGGTAATTTCCAATTATCAAGACCTGATTTAAGGCTATCTAATGCACCTCTGTATGCGTTAGTAGTAACTGCAACGTAATAGTGTGATTTTGCTCTGCCTTCGATTTTTATACTATCAATTCCCGCATTAATCATCTTATCAAGATGCGGTGCCATACACATATCATTTGCATTTAAAATATATGTGCCCTTATCAGTTTCGGTAATATCAAAATACTGTCCCGGGCGTTTTTCTTCCATAAGAGAATAACTCCAACGGCAAGGTTGAGCGCAGTCTCCTCGGTTGGCATCTCTGCCTGTCATATAACTTGAGAGTAGGCATCTTGCCGAGAAAGATACACACATAGCACCGTGAGCAAAGGCTTCAATTTTGAGTTCTTTTGGGGTTTTAGCGCTTATTTCGGCTATTTCATCAAGGGATAATTCTCTTGCTAAAACAACACGGTCAGCTCCCATATTGTGAAAGGCTCTTGCAGTTTCATAATTCACTATGCCCGACTGAACTGATATATGAAGTTCACAATTCGGCGCATATTTTTTAACGAGCCCCATAGTTCCTATATCGGATGCTATAATTGCATCGGCACCCATAGCGTTTATCTGTTCTAAAAATGCGGGAAGCCGAGCCATTTCCTCGTTATGCGGAATGGTGTTACAGGTGATATGCACCTTTACTCCATTCTTATGCGCATATTCTATGCCCTTTTTTAAATCTTCTTCGCCGAAGTTTGATGCGGCAGTTCTCATGCCAAATTCTTCGCCTGCAAGGTAAACCGCATCGGCTCCATAATCAACCGCCGCGATAAGACGCGTGAGGTCTCCTGCAGGACATAAAAGTTCGGGAATTATAAAATTATTCGAAGTACTCATACGTCCAATTATTTCCTTTTTTAAGCGCGTTTATAGTTTTATTTTGCTCGGCAAGTGTTTTGTGGAAATAGAATTTACCATTTTTATCTGTAACAAAATAGTAGTAAGGGGTGTTCTCTGTAGGATAAAGTGCCGCTTTTATCGCATCGATACCGGGGGAACAAAGGGGTCCGGGTGGGAGTCCCTTAATGTTATATGTGTTATATCTTCCGTCATCATTTCTGAAAGATTCTCCATAATAACAGGTTGGGGAAGAGCCAAGCGTTGCAAATTCATCACTATCTAGTCTATTATAGAAAACGGCGGCAACATTGGGCATTTCTTCGAAATTCTTGCCCGATTCCATCTGAATTATTGAAGCTAGTGTTAATATTTCATTCATTGTGTAACCGAGTTCTTCTGCACGCTTATGCATTTCTTCGGTTATACGTTTTTCGCTTTCTTCAAGCATTTTTTCAACGGCTAAAACGGCACATTCCTTTGAATCATAGGAATAGAAATCATAAGTTTCGGGGAAGAGATAACCCTCAAGTGCAAAATATGTTTTACCAACATTTGCGTTTGATAAAAGTTTTGTATCAAGTTCTACTTCCTTAATTGCTGCAATAAAATCTGCGCGTTTGCAAACCCCCGCTTTTTCGAGCAAGGTAGCAATTCCCGGAACGGTTTTGTTTTCTCCGTCTACATTTTTAGTATAATCGTTTATACCTGTACCCTCGGGGATAACAACCTTAACGCTTTCGGCCTTTTCGCCTTCGGTCATTAGCATATTTGCAATAGATTCATAACCCGATTCGCCGCTAAATACGTAAAGTCCGTATTGATATTTGCCGTCATATCCTTTAAGCCTTGAATAAAGTCTGAAAGCCAATTTGCTCTTAACTGCGCCGCTTTCATAAAGTCGTTCGGCGATACCTGCCGTACCCATTCCCTTGTCGATTTCGGCGGTGCATTTGTCAGCCCTATTAAATCCTATTCCAAGATAGTCTGCTCCCACATAAATAACGCCAAAAGCAATGCCGAGAGAAACTATGAGGATAGAAAGTATCCATATTATATTCTTAATGGCAGATTTTGCCTTGCCCTTTTTCCTTTTGGGCGGTTCTCCCTCAGGTCCGGTGGCCTTGAAACCCTGTCCGATTATAAAATCATCGTTATTAGGTAAATTACTGTTAAAATTATCTTCCATATTTAATTCTCACTGTATATCATAGATTTTTTAAGATTGTTTGTGCTATCGCTATCGCATGTGAGTTTATTTAAAATCTCAAAGCCGAATTCGAACGCGGCACCAACGCCTTTAGCGGTTATTATGTTATCGCACACAGCAACAGTATTAGAAGAGATTTTAGCCCCCGCAAGTTCATCTTCAAAACCGGGATAGCAAACGGCGGTCTTTTCCTTTAATAATCCTAAATTACCAAGTATTAAGGGAGCGGCACATATAGCTGATATTAGAATTCCCTTGCTATTTGCCGTAAGAATAAACTGTTCGAGTTTTTTATTTGCTTTAAGGTTAAGTGTGCCCGGCATACCGCCAGGAAGAATGATGGCAGAAATATCATCGGTAAATTCTATGTCATCGATAACAGTATCACAAACCACGCTAATATTGTGTGAGCCTGAAACTGTTTTTCCACTAATACCAACCGTTTTAATTTCTATATTTGCTCGGCGCACAATATCAAGTGGGATAAGTGCCTCGCATTCTTCAAAGCCCTCGGCTAAAAATAAATAAACCATAAAATCACCCTATTAATAGATTGATAAAGCCTCAGCTAAAACATCCTTTGCAATATCTTCAATGCTTCGAGCCTCGCCGTTTTCGGCACAAGGAATAATACTCCAATTGGAATATTCGGCAGTAAAACGAGCAGCCTTGCGGCAGTTTTCAAGATAAGCAGTGTCGCTCTCGTGAATATCCTTTTTATTTTCATCACCCTCGTATCTTTTGGAGAGTAATTTTTGTGAAACCTCAACCGGCATATCAAGAAAAATTACCTTATCAGGCTTTGGAATTCCAATTTTGTTATACTCAAAATCATATAGCCAGGAAAGGAAGTTTTCCCACTCACTTTCTGGCAACTTACAAGCCTGATGAATAGCGTTAGAGGTTGTGTATCTTCCCGAAACTACAGTTCCGCCATTTTTATAAAATTCACCCCAGTTTGTTTTATAGGATGCAAAGCGGTCTGCAGTGTAAAAGATAGAAGCGGCATAAGCGTTAACATCTTCGGGCTTTGTTCCAAACTGACCTGCGAGATACATTTTAACGAGCGCACTCGAATCGCTTTCATAGTCGGGAAAAGAAACCCATTTGCAGTCCTTATTTTCCTTTTTAAGATTCTCGAAAAGAAGGTCTAATTGGGTGGACTTTCCGCTTCCGTCAAGTCCCTCTAATACTATAAGTTTACCCATTTTTTCTTAACTCCTCATAAAACTCGCGAACAGCTTTTGCCTTTCCACAAGTCATTTTACCTTCGGGACAAGCGCCGTTCACACATGGGGGACCTGCATTTTTAAATAGGTTGGGAGCAACCTCTAAAACGAGTTTTAACATCTGATTTGCAATATCCTGAATTTCCCACTGTGCGCGGTTGCAACAGCGGTGGCGGAAGAAGTTATGGAGAGAACGGGCGTTCATCGTCATAACCATCTGTGTAGAACAGGAGTTGGGAAGAACAAAACGTGCATCCTCAATTGCTTTTTTCTCTGCAAGGCGTGTTGCAGTTTTTTCATCCTTACCCTCTGCCATAAATGTTTTTATGTGTTTTTCTTTTAAAACAGCGGCGAGGCGGTCATAACACTCCTGGTCGTACTGCATAAGCTCATCATAAATCTTTTTAGCTTCGGGCGATTCAGCAATTTCGGGAGGAGTAATATACTCAAATGCGCCCTCTCTTACATAACGTTGGCTTTTAACAGAAAAAGATGCCATTCTGTGTCTTGTAATCTGTGCAAGTAGGGAACGTGAAACACCCTCAATTCCAAAGGTGAAACTTGCGTGTTCAATCGGGCTTTCGTGACCGATTTCGGAAAGCATCTCAACAAAGGATGCTGCCGCCTCGTCAGTTAAATTCTCACGAAGACCTGTTATTGTTGAAGAACTGTAACAAAGTTTTGCGGCGGATGCCACTGTATGCTCAGGATTAGGAGTATGCGCAAGAAGAATTACGTTTGCCATTTTTTATTCCTCCGTTTTTGTATTATCTAATACATTATAACAAAAATAGTATATAAAGTAAATTAAATTTTAAAAATAGGGGTGTAAAAATATTGATTTTTCTATATTTTGTTGATATTTGTAAAAATATGACGAAAAACGAATGTGAAAAGAACAACAAAATTATGAAAAATTTTTCAAAAAAGGGCTTTTTTATTATGTCGTTTTGTGGTATCATATTATTGTGAATAGGACATTAAAAATTTCGGAGGTATTTTTTATGGCAACGGTTAATTTTAAACACACCCCTTACGGCGATTTGGCGCTTATCAGTATGAAAGGATGCGATGATATCGCTTCTCAGGTAGACTACTATCTTAAGCAATGGAGAGATATCCCTGAGGATGAAACATTCGTAATCCCTGCAAACTGCCCAAGATTCGGTACAGGTGAGGCAAAGGCAGTTCTCAAGCACACAGCAAGAGGCCTTGATGTTTATATTATTTGCGATTGCTTTAACTATAATGTTACATATAAGATGTATGGACAAACTGTTCCTATGAGTCCGGATGACCATTTCCAAGATTTAAAGAGAGTTATTGCGGCACTCGGCGGTAAGGCAAGAAGAATAACCGTTATTATGCCAATGCTCTATGAGGGAAGACAGCATAGAAGAACTTCAAGAGAATCTATGGATTGCGCTATGGCACTCCAAGAGCTTGTTGCTATGGGTGTTAAGAATATAGTAACCTTTGATGCGCATGACCCACGTGTTAACAATGCAATTCCTCTTGATGGTTTTGATAATGTTCAGGCGGCTTATCAGATGATTAAGGCACTGCTTCGCATAGTTCCCGATATTAAACTTGACCGAGACCATACTATGATAGTTTCTCCTGATGAGGGTGGTATGGGCAGATGTATATATTACTCCTCCGTTTTAGGTCTTGAACTCGGTATGTTCTATAAGCGCCGCAATTATTCGGTTGTTGTTAACGGTAGAAACCCGATTGAAGCGCACGAGTTCCTTGGTAATGATATCACAGGTAAGGACCTTATATTAGTTGATGATATGATTTCTTCGGGCGAATCAATGCTTGATATCGCTGCAAAACTTAAAGAAAAGGGTGCAGGAAGAATATTTATCTTCTCAACCTTCGGTCTTTTCGTTGAGGGACTTGATAAGTTTGATGAGTATTATGAAAAAGGTCTTATTGATAAGATTTTCACTACAAACCTTATCTATCAACCTGAAGAACTTCTTTCAAGAGAGTGGTACTGCAGTGTTAATATGTCGAAGTATATAGCACTCTTAGTTGAAACACTTAACTACGATAACTCAATAAGCAGCCTTCTTGACCCGATTGATAGAATTAAAAATGTTGTTGCTAAATACGAAAACAAAGAATAAATAGAAATAAAAAGGGATGTTCGATTGAACATCCCTTTAATTTTATCTTAAATAGAAATCTAAATAGTAAAGCCAATCGGTGCGGCTAAAATAGTGAAGCCCTTTTCTGAAGTGGTATCCTATATCGCCCTCGTGCAAACAGTCGGGAGCGTTAAGATATTCGTTATTATGAATAAGGCCTTGTTTTCCGTAAAGCCGCCAAACCTCACTTGCTGCCACGCAGGATAAAAATTCGTTTTTAGGGCAAGCCCAAGCATCAAGCTCACTGCTTCCAATAGCGAGTTTTCTTGGTGCTATAAGGGAAAGCAACTGATGTTGGTCGATTTCAAGTGCCTTGTTTTCGGGCGCATATTTTTCAGTAAAGTTTTTGCAGAACCAATAACTGAACTCTCGGTTTATATCTGAATACCTTTCACCTGTGTTACCCCTGAAAACTGCAGTTCCGCAACAACCCGAGTCATTAGATGCGGCTGAGAAAAACCTATCGTCAAAAGCGGCGGTAACAAGGGCGGTTTTACCAAGTCTCGAGTGACCGATAACCGTAACATTTTTAGCGTCTATTTCAGGTAAAGTTTCTATGTAATCCATAACGCGCATTGCCGCCCAAGCCCACATAGCGATTTTACCCGCGTCATCGCCATTTTTCCTTCCGTCAGGGAAGAGGATACCTGCAAGTCCATTTGTAAAGTCAGGGTTATCACTGGTTACATCTTCATAACAGAACGAGAATGCGGCACACTCATTATCTATAAGTTCTTCACTTGGAAGATATTTATCCGGCACATTGTCGCGGAAGTTGATGAGCAAAAAGGTCATTTTAGGTTTTACCTTTGGAACTGTGCAATAAACGGGGAATGAAAATTCTCCATTTTCGAGTTCACATATAATATTTACTTTGCGAAGAACTGTTTTACCTGCGCAGAAATAATCATCGGCGCTAACCTCTTCAAATAGAGTTGATTTTGGAGCGGCGGGTATTTTGCCATACATTTCGCTTTGGAACGCTTTTTTTAATTCTTCACGTCTTACTTCCCAATCTTTAATGGTGGTTATTTTTTTACCATTTTTAAAGGATAAAACATCGGGTAAGTTTCTTTCTTTAAGGTCGTTTGCTATCATTTTTGCTCTCCTATATTACGGGCTTGAAACTTGGCATAAGCTGTAACTTGAAAAGATTTTGCTTATGAAGTTTATCTATTCTTGCCTTTGTATCCGGGTTATCAATTTCGCCTGTGCGGATGTACCTATCAAGCACAGCATAACTAAATCCTAAGTTATCTTCATCGGTTTTGCCACAAAGCCCATCAATAGGAACCTTATGAACAAGGAATTCGGGTAAACCGAGCACAGTACCGATTTGCTTTATTTCATCAACAGTAAGGTTAGCAAGAGGACTGAAGTCTCCTGCCGCATCGCCGTAACGTGTAGAATAACCAACATAATCTTCTGAAAGATTACAGGTATTAACAACTCTGCCGTTAACACTTTGGGAAACCGCATATAAAGTTGACATTCTTATTCTCGGAGGAAGATTTGTGAGCGACTGTGCCGAGAGTGGTAGGTCATCAGGCATAGCGTTTTTAATGCCGTTTATTGCATCCTTAACATTTATAACATAGTGTTTAATTTGGAGATGGTTAACGAGGGCATACGCACAGTCAATATCGTGCTGCTCACCATTCGGCATAAGCACACCGATTACGCGGTCTTTTCCTAACGCTTCTGTGCAAAGGGCTGCGGCAACAGAACTATCTTTACCACCCGAAATACCAACAACTGCATTACAGTCTTTCCCGTTTTCAAGAAAAAACTCTCGAATCCATTCCACACAGTCATTTTTAACTTTTACTGCATCAAACATAGCTTACACTCCTAAAATAAATAGGTCAAATAGATTATATTATAGTTTGTCCGAATTTTCAAGGTATGTTTATAATTTATTAAATAATATTTTGTTGAATATTCATTATTTGTTTGGTATAATCTACTTATCTATTTAAACGAAAATTTAAGGATTGAAAAAATGAAGAATGAAATTTTAGAAGAACAAAGAAAAGCGAGAAAGCAGTATCTTGAGCTTAAAAAGATGCAAGAGGGTAAAACCGATGCACCGTCTAAGCCATCGGAGGAAGCACATCCGTTAACAACGAGTGAAAAAATCAAGAACTTTTGGGATTATCATAAGTGGCACGTTTTGGGAGTAATCCTTGCAATAGTGCTCGTGGTGTTTTCGGTTAGTGAATGTGTAAACCGTGTTGAACCAGATGTTAATGTAGTTCTATTTAGTTACAAAGGCATGGTTGAAGAACAGGTAGAAATGTTAATCGATTATATGGAGAATGTGTGTGAGGATGTTAATGGGGATGGCCAGATTCGTGTTGGCATTATAAACTGTAGTTATAATAAAAGCAACGATGATAAGCAGTACGAATATACCGTTCTTAATAAACTACAAGCAACACTTGCCGCAGATGATGAGGCAATGCTTTTTGTTACGGATAAAGAATCGTATCAATATTTCCTTAGTGATGATAGCATGAAAGGGTTGTTTACTTCAGAACCTATTGTGTTTAGTAAGGATTTTTGCGAAAGGGTAGCAGATGAGGATGAAGAGTTCTATGCTGAACATTTGCAGATTTCTTGCCGAACATACTATGGAACGGTTTTAGAGGGTAAGAAAAACGCCGAGGAAAGATATAAAGCTTCTCAAAAAATTATTGAAGATATAAGCAAATAAGAAAAAAGGCTGAGTGCAACTCAGTCTTTTTCTATTTTAATTATTGCAAAGCCTTGAGGCGAAAGGAGGAGTTTTTGATTTTCGGGAGTGTTGCCGAAAAGAATTTCGCCTTCTGAAAATTCTTCAGGGATATCTATTGTAACTTCTCCTTCAAAGCGGTTAATTGCAATTAAAATTTTGCTCATTTTATCTTCTCGTATGAAAGCGAGTTCACCAAGCCCCGTGAAAACGGGTATAAAAGCACCCTCTTTGAATGCTGAACAATTCTGCCTTATTTTGCCGAGTTTCTTATAGAATTCTAGAAGGTACATATTTTCTTTTCCCCAAGGATATGTCGCTCGGCAGAATGGGTCAGAAAAACCGTGAACTCCTGTTTCATCACCATAATAAATGGAGGGAACACCGGGTAAGGTGTACTGCAGAACTGCGGCAAGGTATAGGCGTTTTAGTCCTCGCTCATATTCTTCATGGGTTAGCATTCGCGCCGCCTGAAGTGCTCGGTCGGTTGGGTTATCATCGGTTGCGAGTCGGGTTAAAATTCGAGCGGTATCGTGGGTGCCGATGTGGTTCATCATAACATCAATACTGCATTTCGGGTAATTTTCAAGAATGGATAAAACACAGTTCATAAATGAATCGGCATTGCCGCCCTTTACAAAATCAACAATTGCGTTCGCAAAGGGATAATTCATAACTGCATCAAGCTGATTTCCACGCAAAAATCTTCTTCTCGCACCATAACTGATTTTGTTTGTTGCATCTTCCCATACTTCGCCGAGAAGATAGTTTTCTTCGCCCTCGGCTTTGACTGCTTTCCTTATATTATCAAGAAAAACATCGGGTAATTCATCGGCAACATCAAGCCGCCAACCCTTAATTCCTTTTTTGAGCCAATGGCGGATAACACCGTTCTCACCGTTTATAAATTCATTGAACGAGGAATCTTCTTCAACCGTTTCGGGAAGAGTGGGAACACCCCACCAAGCGTGGTATCCGTGTGGGAAGTCATAGAATTTATACCAACTGTGATATTGAGAATCAAAGTTATTATATGCGCCACCGTCACCGTAACGCTTGTATTTATTGAAATAAACGCTATCGTCACCCGTATGCGAGAAAACACCGTCAAGAATAATGGAAATACCCTTTTTCTTAGCCTTTTTAATGAGTGAATCAAGGTCTTCTTCGCTTCCAAGTAAACTATCGATTTTCATATAATCGGCGGTGTTGTAGCGGTGGTTTGAATGCGCCTCAAAAATGGGGTTTAAATAAATACAGGAAACACCGAGACTTTTTAGATAATCAAGTTTCCCCTCGATGCCTTTAAAATCACCGCAGTAATAATCGTTGCAAAGTGAACAAGCACCATTGTTTTGGCGAAATTCGGGTTGCTTTTCCCAATCCTCGCAAATAAATCTATCTTCGGGGATATTTTGCTTGGCTTCGCCCGATTTTGCAAATCTATCGGGGAAGATTTGATAGATGAGTCCGCCTTTTAGCCAGTCGGGAGTGGTAAAATCTTTATTATAAACTGTTAATTGCCAATTTTCGCCCTCAACCGAAACAATACCAAGTGAAGTAGCCGTTTTGGTAACAAAAAAGGTTCCGTGTGCGCTTGTGTATTTAAAAGAATACCAGTAAAGGCCCTCATCCATTTTAATTTCGGTATCGTAAAACCTGTAATCATCGAGCCACTCTTTTGGTTCAAGTTCTATGTAATGGGGAGCGGTTTCACCATCTCTTTTAATAACGAGATAGGCATTATAAACACAGGCGTCCCTATGTAGCAACAAGCGAAGCCGAAGGCTTTCGCCCTCGGCTATCGCGCCAAATTTTTCTTTGTATAAGGGGTTTCTTGAATCAAAGGGATAGTATTGCATTATTCCACCGGTTTAAGATTCCAAATATTTTTTGCATAATCGTCAATCGAGCGGTCTGCCGCAAAGATTCCCGATTTTGCTATATTGATAAGTGACATTCTGTTCCATGTGTTTCTGTCGTTATAAACTTTCGAGGCAAGTTCTTGTGTTTTGCAGTAATCTGCAAAATCGGCAAGAGCCATATAATGGTCAACAGATTTAAGGGTATTATAGATGTTGCTGAACGACTTACCGTCAATAGTTCCACCGATAAAGTCAAGAGCACGTTTAAGTTCTGGGTTGTTCGAATAGTATGGGGCAGGTGAGTAGCCCGATTTCTGTAGTGCTAAAACTTCAGGTGTACGCATACCAAAGATAAAGATATTATCATCGCCAACCGCATTATGAATTTCAACGTGTGCGCCGTCCTCTGTGCCGAGTGTAATAGCGCCGTTCATCATAAGTTTCATATTACCTGTTCCGCTTGCCTCGGTAGATGCGAGTGAAATCTGCTCACTTATATCTGCTGCAGGTATCATAAGTTCTGCAAGTGTAACACGGTAATCTTCAAGGAATAAAATCTTGATTTTATCACGGATATTTTTATCCTTTTCGATTTCTTTCGAAATCTTATAAATCATCTGAATAATCTCTTTTGCAAAGAGGTAACCGGGAGCCGCCTTAGCACCGAAGATATAGGTTTTCGGTGTGAACTCAGCATTTGGATTATCCTTAAGATAGAGATAATCTGAAATGATATGAAGCGCATTGAGGTGTTGGCGCTTATATTCGTGAAGACGTTTCACCTGCATATCAAAAATAGAGTTGGTATCAAGTAAAACACCATACTTATCCTTAACATAGGAAGCAAAGCGCTCTTTGTTGTGAAGTTTAATCTTCTCAAGATTTGTAAGAACAGTTTTATCATCGGCATAGGCAGAGAGTTTATCAAGATTTGAAGCATCCTTAATAAAATCATCGCCGATAAGCTCGGTGAGATATGAGGTAAGCTCGGGGTTTGCTTGGCAAAGCCATCTTCTATGCGCAATACCATTTGTAACATTAGTGAATTTTTCGGGTGTTAGAACAGTGAAATCTTTAAATAATTCATCAACGAGAATCTGACTGTGAAGTTTAGAAACACCGTTAACTGTGTGGCAAGCGGCAACGCAAAGATTAGCCATTCTTACAACACCGTTTGAGATAATAGCGGTGCGTTCTGCCAATGCAAAGTCGCCTGTTTTTGCAATAACTTCATCACGGAAGCGGCGGTCAATCTCGCAAACAATCTGGTAAATTCTAGGAAGTCTTGCTTTAAATAAATCAATCTGCCAACATTCAAGCGCTTCCTTCATAATGGTGTGGTTTGTATAAGCAACAGTGCCTGTTGTTATTTCCCAAGCCTTTTCCCAAGAGTATCCACACTCATCGAGCAAGAATCGCATAAGTTCGGGGATAGATAGGGTTGGATGGGTATCATTAATATGAATTGCAACCTTTTCGGGAAGATTTTCAAGTGTATTATACTGTCTTAAGTGACGGTTGAGTATATCCTGAATTGAAGCAGAAACGAGGAAATATTGCTGACGAAGGCGCAATGATTTACCCTCCATATGATTGTCTTCAGGATATAAAACCTTGGAGATTGCCTCGGTCATAGCGCGGCGCTCAAGCGCACGCACATAATCACCCTGATTAAATGCCGACATATCAAAGTCCTGACATTCAGCGCTCCAAAGTCTTAATGCATTTACGGTTTTACCATCTTTACCTGCAACCATAAGGTCATAAGGCATCGCCTTAACGCTAATAAAATCTTTGTGTTCAACATGGTGGTGATTACCGTCCCACCATTCATCAATATATCCGTCAAAGTTAACATCAACTGCGTGGGACGGACGAGGCTCAAGCCATACACCTCCACCCGGGAGCCAGAAATCAGGAAGTTCTGTCTGCCAACCGTCGACAAACTTTTGCTTGAATATTCCGAGTTCGTAGCGGATACAGTAACCCATAGCGGGATAACTTCCGCTTGAAAGACCATCAAGGAAACAAGCTGCAAGGCGACCAAGACCTCCGTTGCCGAGACCTGCATCGGGCTCAAAATCATAGAGTTTATCAAGCTTAACATGAAATTTTGCGAGGGCTTTTTGCATAGTATCGGTAAGGTCAAGATTATAGAGGTTGTTTTTAAGCGAACGACCCATAAGGAATTCCATACTTAAATAGTAAACCTGCTTTGCCTCTTGCTCATTAACGCTATTTCTGAAATTTGTGCGGCGCTCGTTCATAATATCGAGAAGCGCCATAACCGATGCTTTATAAAAAAGTTCATCCGATGCCTGTTCGGGTGTAACACCGAGATTGTGTGAAAGTTTTCTCTCAATCAATGCGGCAAGACTTGCAATTGTGATTTTAGCCATTAAAAATCTCTCCATTCAAAAGAAAAATAACTGTATATATTATTTACTTTACTATGATACAATATTCTATATACTTTTTCAAGTGTTATTATGAACAAATTTCAGCCTATTTTTGTATATTTTTACCAAAAACTCACATAAAAAAATCGAAAAAATAAAAAATGATGTTCAAAAATACCAAAAAAATGCATTTTGAGAATTATAGTAGAGCGAAGTTAAATAAAAAAATAACGAGACCGTGAGGTCTCGTTATACTATTTTATTCGTCATCTTCTGTGAAACTTTTTTCACCCGAGCAATCAAGATAGGCGCCTTTTATGCGGTTTTTATTTTTTAGCGCATCCAAAACTGCGAGGAAACCTATAATTCCTGCAAAGAGTGTAAAAACACTGCCTAAAAATTTGAAAAAGCCTTTCATACGCTCACACCTTTTTTAATATTTTCTAACAAAATTATATATTAAAAATCGAAATTTGTCAATTACATAAAGGGTGCAAAGATGTGCAAAACGGCTTCCTTTAATTTGCGGAATAGTGAGCGGTGCCGCCATTCTTCAAGTTTTATTTCTTTACATTTTAATAGTGTTTGCTCAAAGTCTTGCTTGATATCAGAAACGGTTGAATCATCATTTATCCAAACACCGCATTCAAAGTGAAGAATGAAACTGCGGTAGTCCATATTTATCGTGCCTACAGTAGCAATTTTATCATCCGAAACAAAGTATTTCGAATGGATAAAACCGGGGGTATATTCGTAAATTTTCACTCCTGCTTCAAGAAGTTCGAGATAGTTATACTGTGTTACTGGATGAACATAAGATTTATCGGGGATGTGCGGGGTTATAATTCTTATGTCTACCCCTGATTTTGCCGCCATTGTTATTATGCTTATCATGCTACTGTCAATAATGAGATAAGGGGTTGCGATGTAAACATACTTTTGTGCAGAATTGAGAATTTGCATATAGATTCCCTCTGCGGGATTTTTATTGTTAAGAGGGTCATCACAGTAGGGTATAACAAAGCCCTCGGCATCAACTGAAAAATTGCTCAGATAGTTTTCAATATTCAGTTTTTTTCCTGTTGTAAATTCCCACATGCTAAGGAACATAACGATAAAACTTTTAACGGCTTTTCCTTTGATGATTATTCCACAGTCAAGCCAGTGACCAAAACGCTCGATTCGGTTGATATATTCGTCTCCAATATTTATTCCGCCTGTGAGCGCCACTTTACCGTCAATAATAACGATTTTTCTGTGGTTGCGGTTGTTCATAAACATATTGAAAGAGGGTTTTATGGGGTTGAAAACCGAAATGTCTATCCCCGCATTTCTAACCCGTTTCAAAAAGCCTTTTCTTTGCCTTTTTATAGAGCCGAAATCATCAAAAATAATTTTAACCTCAACTCCGTTTTTTACCTTTTCCTTTAAAATTTCGAAAATTTCATCCCACATTTCGCCCTCTGCGAGAATGAAAAATTCTATGAAAATATATTTTTCGGCACTTCTCAGTTCCTCTAAAAAACGGGGGAAGAATTTATCGCCTGGGGATAAAAACTCGCTTGAAGTTCCGTCATAAACAGGGAAACCCGATTCACGGGTAAGATAATCCGCCTGTCGAGAATGTACGATATCGTAATAACAAAGTTTATTTTTAATTTTTTCTTCTGATTTAAGAATAGGAAAATAGTTTGCTTCGCACCTTTCCATTTTCTTTCGGTTGTGTGGCAAAACACGTCCACCGCCCCAAAGCAAGAAAACAGAGATACCGAAAATTGGGAAGACAAGAATAAATATAATCCATGCAATTTTGTAACTAGGGTTACCTCGGCGGTTTACAATATATATAACCATAAGGATACCGAGTGCGGTTGATATTGTGAAAATACTTGTAGAATGTACCGAAAGATTAAAGAAAAATGCAAACAGGGCAGAAAGTTGGACTAAAAGCAATACTGCCGATATTATTATGCGTAACGGCATTCTTATTCCACGCTTATGGTCTATCTTCATCTTTTTACTCCTTTCGGTTATTTTATAATAAGTATGTTACCATATTTTTCAAGTCATTGCAAATATTATAAATATATTTTACAATTAATTAAATAAATATTAAAAATTAGTTGTTCTTTGCGAGTAATTTATGGTATAATAGTTAGGAATATTATTTTGGAGGAGTATTATGTCCCAAAAATTCATAGAGCTTGGTGATGGTGTAAGAGGAATTTTTGTGAGAAATTCAAGATTTAAAACAACCTTGATTTCTTTTAACATTTATCTGCCGCTTACAAATGAAACGGTAGCAGATTTTGCACTTTTGCCGTTTATTCTCACTTCATGCAGTAAAAAATACCCCGATTTTTCAAAACTTAATTATAAACTTAATAAACTTTACGGAGCAACGCTTTCGGCGAGCACAGAGAAGTTTGGAGATTATCAACTTCTTCGCATGTCAATTTCGGTTATAAACGATGAATATGCTCTTTCGGAAGAATCACTTGTTCTTCAGGCAAGTGAACTTATGCGAAGACTTATTTTTGAGCCGAATGTAGAGAACGGCGAATTTTTAGCGTGTGACGTTGAGCGTGAAAAACGAAAGGCTATCGAACATATTCGCGGAGAGATGAGCGAAAAACGAGTTTATGCTAAAAAACGCCTCATAGAAGAGATGTATAAGGGCAAGCCTTATGGAATTTCAAAATGCGGAACAGAAGAACAGATTGCCGCAGTAACAGGAAAATCACTTTATGATGCATGGCAGAAAATGCTTAAGAGTGCTTTTGTTCAGGTTCAGGTTGTGGGTTCGGCTGTACCCGAAAGATTTTTTGAGGATATAAGGGATGTCTTTGCTACGGTTGAACGTGGAAACATTACCGATATTACAGAAACGAAAAGCACACCACACAGAAAAACCGTAAAAACGGTAACCGAGAGAATGCAGGTGGCACAGGGCAAACTTGTTATGGGCTTTTCAAGTACTGTTTACGGGGACGATGATGCTTCGCTTTCCCTTATGGTTGCAACGGATATTTTCGGCGGCGGTCCTTATTCAAGACTGTTTTCAAATGTAAGAGAAAAGCAGAGCCTTTGTTACTATTGCTCTGCGGGAAGTATCAGGGCAAAGGGCCTTGTAACCGTTGAATCGGGTGTTGAGTTTGCCAACACTGAAAAGGCAGAATCGGAAATAATAGCGCAACTTGATACAGTTAAAAATGGTGAGTTCACCGATTTTGAATTTGAATCCTCAATAAAAAGTATTTGCGATTCATTAGGCAGTTATGATGATTCGCAGACCTCGCTTGATTTATGGTATGCATTAAAGGCGGCAAATAAAGAGATTTACTCACCTGCCGATATATCCGAAAAGGTGCAGGGTATAACCAGAAAAGAAGTTACAAGTGCCGCAAAGGGAATTAAACTGCATACAGTCTATAAATTACTAGGAGAGTAATACATGTTAAAAGAAACCTTTGAAAGCAATATAGGGGAGTCTTACGTTAAAGCAACTTTGCCGAACGGTCTTAAGATATATATCCTTGAAAAAAGTGAATATAATTCGGTTTATGCTATTTACGGCACTAGGTACGGCTCTATTGATACACAGTTTTCGGTAGCAGGAGAAAAGGTTAGCGTTCCTGAGGGTATCGCTCATTTTCTCGAACATAAACTCTTCGAAAGTGAAGATGGAGATGCCTTTACAAAATATGCAAAAACAGGCGCTTATGCAAATGCATTCACTTCGTTTGACCGCACCTGTTATCTATTTTCTTGTTCTGATAGGTTTGACGAGAATCTTGATATTCTCCTTTCTTTTGTTCAATCCCCCTTTTTTACCGAGGCAACGGTAAAAAAGGAACAGGGAATTATAGGTCAGGAAATAAGGATGTACGATGATAGTCCATCCTGGCGAGTAATGTTTAATATGCTTGCGGCTATGTATAAGAACCATCCCGTGAGAATTGATATTGCGGGAACGGTTGAGTCTATTGCAAAAATAGATAGTGAGTTGCTTTATAAATGTTACAATACCTTCTATAATCCGGCAAATATGTTTATCTGCATTGCAGGTAATGTTGACAGTGACGCTGTACTTAGGAAAATTGAGGGCGGCATCAAAACAGATACAGGAATAGAAATAGAAAGAATAAATGAATTAGAACCCGAACAGGTTACAACTTCTTATGTTGAACAGAAGTTAGAGGTGGCTCAACCCATGTTCTGCCTTGGTTTTAAAGAGGCGATAAAAACGCCTGAGCGAACGATAAAAGAACGTGTTTGCACTTCTCTTTTACTTGCAATTCTTGCCGGAGATAGTTCTCCGCTTTATGCAGAACTTACACGAAAAGGACTCATAAATGATGAGTTTTCAAGTGAGTATTTCTGCGGTAACGGATATGCCGCAGTTATCTTTGACGGCGAATCGGTTAATCCATCTGTTGTTGCAAAGGAAATAAAGAACGAAATTGCAAGACTCAGAGAAGACGGAATTGATAAAAAACTTTTCGAAGCCATACGCAGAGGAATGTACGGAGAAGCGATAAAACGCTTCAATAGTGTTGAGGCAATTTCAATGCAGATGGTCGACTGCGCAGTTTCGGGCTGTGAACTTTTTGATGAAATTAAGTATTTAAAATCTGTGACAGCAGATGATGTTTATAAAAGACTTGCCTTGTTAAGCGAGGATAATAGTGTTTTATCGGTTGTTTTGCCTAAGGGCGAAAGGTAGGAGAGATAAGTGAAAAGTTATGACGTAGTGCTTTTTGGTATGCACTTTAAACTTGAACCTATAGCCTTTACCTTGCCGATAGGTCAAAACGGTTGGAATATTTATTGGTATGGAATCATAATTGCAACGGGTTTTTTACTTGCTATTATTTATGCGTACTTTAATTCCAAAAGATTCTCGCTTGATAATGATAAAATTTTAGATGTTGTTTTGGTGGCAACACCCGTGGCTATACTTTCGGCAAGAACATACTATCTTATTTTTGATGGTGTAAAACTTAATAGCGTAGGCGATTTCTTCGGCTTTGGCGATTCATCGGGCTTTTCTGGACTCGCAATTTACGGTGGTGTTATCGGCGCATTTGTTTCGGGCGCGGTTATGTGCTATATAAAAAAGATAAAAATTTTTGATATGTTTGATATTGCTTCAATAGGCTTTCTTATCGGTCAAGGAATAGGCCGCTGGGGAAACTTTATGAATCAGGAGGCATACGGAGATTTTACAGGCAGTGCCTGGTGGGGTATGCAGTCGGATAAAACTATTGCCGAAATGGGCGAGGGACTTGTTCATCCATGCTTCCTTTATGAATCGGTTTGGTGCCTTATAGGAGTTTTAGTGCTTCATATCTTGAGCAAAAAAAGAAGTTTTAGCGGTGAGATTATTTTATCTTATGGTGTGTGGTATGGTTTTGGAAGAGCTATAATTGAAACGCTTCGCACCGATAGTCTTATGTTAGGACCGATAAGGGTTTCTTGCCTTTTATCAATACTTTTATGTGTAGCATCGCTTGTTACAATAATTATTGTTAAAAAAAGAATTAAAGAAACTGAAAGTGAGTATGTATCAATTCTTGAGAAGAAAGAGGAAACTGAAAATGAGTAAACTTATAAACGGAAGAGAAATTTCAACCGCCGTTAAAGCGCGTGTTGCAAAGGGTGTTATTGATTTAAAGGCAGAGGGCATTGATGTTGGACTTGCCGTTATAATTGTTGGAAATAACCCCGCTTCAAAGGTTTATGTTGCAAACAAGAAAAAAGCTTGTGAAGAACTTGGGATTATTTCGGAGGAATATGCACTTCCTGAGAGTACAACCGAGGAGGAGTTACTTGCTCTTGTTAATGAACTTAACAACAAAAAAAGTATAAACGGTATACTTTGCCAACTTCCGCTTCCAAAACATATAGATGAAAAAAAGGTTATAGATGCAATTTCTCCCGAAAAGGATGTAGATGCTTTCCATCCGCATAATGTGGGAAGAATAATGATAGGCGATTATGACTTTGTGCCTTGCACCCCTGCGGGAATTATGGAAATGCTCGAATATGAGGGTATTAGTGTTGAGGGTAAAAAGTGTGTTGTTATAGGTCGTTCTAATATTGTTGGCAAACCTATGGGAATGTTGCTTTTACATAAAAACGGAACGGTTACAATCTGCCATTCAAGAACACGTGATTTGAAGGAAATTTGCAGAAGTGCAGATATCCTTGTAGCGGCGGTAGGTAAGGCAAAATTCGTAACGGGCGATATGGTAAAACTCGGCGCAGTTGTAATTGATGTTGGTATGAACAGGGTGGATGGAAAACTCTGCGGAGACGTTGATTTTGATGCGGTTGAGGGTATTGCCTCGGCTATTACTCCTGTTCCCGGCGGTGTTGGTCCTATGACTATTGCTATGCTTATGCAAAACACACTCACAGCGGCTAAAAAACAAAATAATCTTATATAAGGTGTAAAAATGAAATTAAAGGTTTTAGCGTTAGTAATTCTTGCTGTTTTGCTCATCTTTACATTAAATGTTATGGCGGTAGGCAGTGTGAAGATTGATGTTGGCGATGAATTCTTCACATTTTCTGCTAATGCTGATGAAGTTTGCAAAATAGTTGGACAATCGAAGGAAGAACTCAGGAATTATTGCACCTTAGAGGGCATACTCTTTCTTGCGGTTAACGAAAAAAACACGAAACAGATAAAGGTTAGTTGTAAGAAAACAACATTTTCGGAAAGCGTTGGCAATATATCTTTGCTAAGCGAAACCGAAATAGAGGAAATAGCAACCGTGCTTGTTAAAAATCTTTCGGATGTAAGTATTGAGATTAAAGATAAAAATTCGCAAAAGTTCATTAGAACACAGCAAACACTTAAGGATAGCGGCGGAGAATATATACAGGTAAATTATATTACAGTTGCCGATGAAAGCATATATACTCTTTCTTTCTATACTTCGGGAGAGGAAAGCGTAGATTATGTATCGTCTGTTTTTGCTTCGTTTGATTGCGATGAATTTTTAAATTACAACGGTTCACACAAAACCACAGGCGTTGCGGCAACAATTATTATCTCACTTATTGGTCTTTGGATTCTGTATACACTTGTAAGAGATATAAGAAATGATAAATTACCAAAAGAAAATATTGCTACTATAGAAGAAAAGGAATAATCTTTTCTTGTAATGAATTTTATGTTATGTTAAAATATTGTTTGAATTAGAAAAGAGGCTGATAGTCTTATGGAAAATATTACCCAATCACAAGAAAAAAAGAAGGTGCTCAGTTGCATACAGCCGAGCGGTATGTTAACGCTTGGCAATTACTTAGGCGCCCTTAAAAACTGGATTAATATGCAGGAAGAATTTGATTGTACGTATGCCGTTGCAGACCTTCATGCTATTACTGTACGTCAGGAACCTGCAAAACTTCGTGCACAGATTAACTCAACCTATGCTCTTTTATTGGCGTTGGGACTTGACCCCGAAAAGAACACACTTTTTATTCAGTCACATGTTCCTGAACATGCGTGTCTTTCATGGCTTCTTTCTTGCTATACACAGTTTGGCGAGATGTCGAGAATGACACAGTTTAAGGACAAATCGGCACGTCATGCCGATAACATAAATGTGGGTCTTTTCTCATATCCTACATTGATGGCGGCGGATATTTTGCTTTATAAACCCGATTTTGTTCCTGTTGGTGCAGACCAGAAACAACATCTTGAAATAGCAAGGGATATAGCGGTAAGATTTAATAATCTTTACGGAGATGTTTTTACAGTTCCCGAGCCTTATATTGCTAAGGTGGGCGCAAGGGTAATGTCACTTGCAGACCCTACAAAGAAGATGTCTAAATCGGATGATAATATAAACTCCTGGGTTGCAATTCTTGATAGCAAGGATGATATTATCCGCAAGTTTAAGCGTGCGGTTACCGATTCTATTGGTCAGGTTCGCCTTTCAGAAGAGCAACCGGGAATTTCAAACCTTATAGGTATTTACAGTGCTGTAACAGGTAAGAGCGCACAAGAGATTGAAAAGGAATTCGAAGGTAAAGGCTACGGCGATTTTAAACTTGCAGTAGGCGAGGCGGTTGCCGATGAACTTGCTCCCGTAAAGGCAAATTACGATAAAATTATCGCAGATAAGGGCGAACTCGAAAGGCTTTACAGGCAGGGCGCCGAAAAGGCAGAAAAAGTTGCCCGTAAAACATATTTCAAGGCTATGAAAAAGGTCGGTTTTGTGTTATGATTTTCCCACTTGTAGGAAATCACAGGGTAAAAGAAGCAGTTTTGAGCGCAATTTCGGCAAATCGAATCCCTCATGCTATTATAATAGAGGGTGAGGCAGGTCTCGGAAAGCACACACTTGCGGCATTTTTGGCTAAAGCGGCGGTTTGCGAGAGCGAAAACAGGCCGTGTGGAATGTGTGATAATTGTCATCTTGCAGATGTTTCTTCACACCCCGATATAATAACAATTTCTGCCGAAAAGGGAAAGAAAAGTATAAAGGTAGATGCAATACGTGAACTCAGAAGCAATGCCTATGTAAAACCCCACAAGGCAAAGAAAAAGGTGTTTATTATAAACGGCGCAGACACTATGCAGGAGGAGTCGCAAAATGCACTTCTTAAGGTGCTTGAAGAACCGCCCTCTGATATATTGTTTATTCTTATTGCTGAAAGTAAGCACAGATTACTTGCAACTATAATTTCTAGATGTGTTGTGTTTTCGCTAAGCGCTCCCGAAAGAGATGAAGCCGCAAAGTATATGTGTGAAAAAGTGCCTACGGTTTCTTATGAAAATGTGGTATTGGCACTCCAAAATAATTTTGGCAGTATTGGTACTGCGCTTGAAGATTTAACAGGTAGGAAAAGCGAGATAAAAAGCGCCGCCGAGGAGTTTTTAGAAGCGGCAGTTATCCCTGATGAATGGGCTATGCTCTCGTGTACCCATCAATTTGAGGGCGATAGAGTGTCGGCGGATAGATTTACTCTGCAGTTAAAACTGTCAGTAGCAGAAATGATGAGAAAAAACACAGGTAATATTAGATTATCACGCAGATTGTTGCGCTTTTTTGAGTATATTGAAGAGGTTGCACAGGCGCTAAAAACAAACATAAACCTTTCACTTTATTTTACTTTACTTACAAGTAAAGCGGGTGAAATTTTTGGAGGATAGAATGGAAAACAAAACAGAAGTTATATCCGTTAAATTCAAGGAAGCGGGTAGGTCGTATTATTTTGCCCCCGATGGAAAGAAATGTGCTGTCGGACAAAACGTAATAGTAGAAACTGCTTCGGGTAACGAATTCGGCGTTGTTAATGAGGCAAATCATGAGGTTGCGGAAGAGTGTATAGTTAAACCGCTTAAAAAGGTTATCAGAATTGCAACCGAAAAGGATATAAAAAAGTTTGAAGAAAATCAGAAAAAAGAGGAAGAGGCAGTAAAGATTTGTGAGGAACTCGTTTCGGAGCATAAACTCGATATGAAGCTTGTTGAAGCTGAATATTCATTTGATTGTTCAAAACTTGTTTTTTTCTTCACGTCTGACGGTAGGGTAGATTTCCGCGAACTTGTAAAAGATTTGGCATCGCGTTTCCATACAAGAATCGAACTAAGACAGATAGGTGTTCGTGATGAGGCAAGAATGCTTGGAGGCCTTGGTATTTGCGGTCAGGTTTACTGTTGTAAGCAGTTCCTCGAAGAGTTCGAACCTGTTTCAATCAAAATGGCGAAGGAGCAGGGGCTCTCGCTTAATCCTACTAAAATTTCAGGTAGTTGTGGCAGACTTATGTGCTGTCTTAAATATGAGCAGGATGCTTATGAGTATCTAAATTCTCTTACACCTAATGTAGGCTCGGCGGTTAAAACTTCTTCGGGCACAGGTATGGTTATTGATGTTAATCTGATAACGGGCAATTTGCTTGTTAAACTTGATGATAGCGACTTTATGCCCATAAAGGTTCATAGGGATGAAGTAAAACTTCTTTCAAGAAAACATAAATCAAAAAATAAAGCAGAACAAAACGGATAATTTTCCTCTTGCTTTTTTTGTCGATTATTGTTACAATATCATTAGTAGAAAGTTTTGGAGGTGTTTTAGATGGCTTATGTAATTTCCGATGCTTGCATCAGCTGTGGTGCTTGTGCTTCCGGTTGTCCTTGTGATGCTATTTTCGAAGGCGCAGAGCGTTTTGAAATTGATGCTGATAAGTGCTGTGATTGTGGCGCTTGTGCTGCAGGTTGTCCTGTAGAGGCTATCTCTGCTGAATAATTCAGTAGATTGTGAGAAATAAAACATATATTTCACGGAGGAAGGTAAAATTGCCTTCCTCCGTCTTTTTGCACAAAAACTTTATAAAAAAACTTTATATTTTATTGAATAAAAAGGTTGCAATTTTGTAACTTTTTGGTATAATAGTATTAGTAACGGTTACAAAATGTAACTTTTAAGATTGAAAAATAGTTTGAAAGGAAGTTTTCGTTATTTTTACCGAATTGGTTGAAAAAGCAAAAACACAACTTAAAAACTTAATAAACAAAACCGGTTCTCTTATTGACGTGGTAAAGAACTTTATAGCAACTAACAAAACTGTTGTAAGAATAACTACAGCGTGTGTAGTTTTCTTAGGCACAGTGGTTATCGCTCTTGCGGTTTCGGGTGTTTCGGTTGGCTTAAAGGTTATTTACGATGGAAACGAAAAGGGCGTTATTAAGGGAACAAGCGATTTCAACGGTGCTAAGGAACTTGCAGTGTCATCTGTAGATGGCGCAAAGGAAAGCGATTTTTATTTTGATAATTTCAAACTCCAAAAGGTATTAACCTTAAAGAGCAGAATGTCAAGCGTTTATGATATAGCACAGGAAATTATCGATGCTAATAACGATGTGGTTTACGCTACGGAAGTTTTAGTTGATGGTCAACCAAAACTTTACGTTAAAGATTTCGATGTTGAAGCATATATTAATTTGCATCTTGAAGAGTATGATGTAGATGGTGCCCAAAATGCCCACGAGTTTGTGGATAATGTTGATATTAAAAAGGCATATTGCCTTTCTGATGATTTATCAAATCTTAATGAGGTAACAAGCTTTATAGATTCGCTCGATGTAAAAACAACATCAGTTGTGGTAAGTAACGAGTATATCCCTTATTCCACAGTTACCGAGAAAACATCTATGCAGTATGTAGGATATTCTTCGGTTGTATCTTCAGGTGTAAAAGGTGTTCTCCAAAAGAGAGAAAGCATTGTTTCTGTAAATGGCGTAAAGGTTTCCGATACAGAGGTATCAAGAGAGGTTATCAGTGAGCCTGTAGATGAGGTTGTTCTTGTAGGTACTAAGAAATACAATTCAAACTCGGCAAAAAAACTTGGCTTTATTTTCCCGTTACCAAAGGGTAGTTGGAAACAAACCTCCTATTACGGAGAGGGAAGAAACCATCAAGGTCTTGATTTTGGTGCCGATAGAGGAACAAGTATTTATTCTGTAAAATCAGGTACAGTTACTTTTGCAAGCAGTAATGGTAATTATGGATACTGTGTTATAGTAGACCATGGAAACGGACTTAAAACTCTCTATGCACACGCAGATAAAATACTTGTTAGCAAGGGAGAAAAGGTTGAGGCAGGACAGATAATTGCAACTGTTGGTAATACAGGCCGCTCAACAGGAAACCATTTACACTTTGAGGTTATTATAAACGGCTCAAATGTGAACCCCACACCGTATCTTGGATTAGGTTGATAAAATAAAGAAAGCACACTTCGATTGAAGTGTGCTTTAATTTTGGATAAAAAAGAAGATGCTCTGTAGAGCATCTTCTTTTGTTTTATTATTTTGCGTAGTCAACCGCGCGGCTTTCACGAATAACATTAACCTTAATCTGACCCGGATACTCGAGTTCATTTTCGATTTTCTGTGAAATTTCGTGTGCTAAGATAACCATCTTATCATCGCTTACTGCCTCTGGTTTAACAACTATTCTTACTTCACGGCCTGCCTGAATTGCGAATGAGTTTTCTACGCCGCTAAAGGAATTGGCGATTTCCTCAAGTTTTTCAAGGCGCTTGATGTAATTTTCAATATTCTCTCTTCTTGCTCCCGGACGTGCCGCTGAGATAGCATCTGCCGCCTGTATGATAAATGCGGTAACGCTCTTAGCTTCAACCTCGCCATGATGAGCGTGGATAGCATGAATAATTTCGCTGTTTTCACGGAACTTTTTAGCCGCATCAACACCAAGTTGAATATGAGTACCTTCTTGCTCATGGTCAAGCGCTTTTCCGATATCGTGGAGAAGACCTGCACGTTTAGCAAGTGTAACATCGGCGCCGAGTTCTGCTGCTAAAAGACCTGCAATATGGCAAACCTCCATAGAATGTTTAAGAACATTCTGACCATAACTTGTACGGTAGTGAAGTTTACCGAGAAGTTTAACAAGTTCGGGATGCAGATTGTGAATTCCTGCATCAACCATTGCCTTTTCACCCTCTTGTTTGATAACTGCATCAACCTCTGCGGTTGCCTTTGCAACAGTTTCCTCAATTCTTGCGGGGTGAATTCTTCCATCAAGAATAAGTTTTTCAAGCGCAACTCTTGCGATTTCTCTTCTTATCGGGTCAAAACTCGAAACGGTAATTGCTTCGGGAGTATCATCAATAATAAGGTCAACACCTGTTGCTGTTTCAAGGGCTCTGATATTTCTACCCTCACGGCCGATAATTCTGCCCTTCATTTCATCATTTGGAAGACCTACAACCGAAACTGTAACTTCGGAAGAATGGTCTGCTGCGCAACGCTGAATTGCCTGAACAATGATGTTTCGCGCTAACTTATCTGCCTCATCTTTTGTTTGTTGTTCGAAATCCATAATCTTAACGGCTTTTTCGTGGGTAAGTTCACCGTCAAGCATTTCGAGAAGATGAAGTTTTGCCTGTTCTTTTGTAAAGCCTGAGATTTTTTCAAGTAAATCTAATTGGCTTTGCTTAATTCTGTCACACTCTTCGAGTTTTGCATCAATTTCCTTAGAACGTGCGGCAAGTTTTTCTTCTTTTGCTTCGAGATTATCCGTCTTTCTATCGAGGGTTTCTTCCTTTTGCTGAATGCGATGTTCCTGACGTTGAACTTCACTTCTACGCTCACGGAGTTCCTTTTCAGTTTCCTGACGGAGTTGGTGGATTTCTTCTTTTGCTTCTATTAAAGCTTCTTTTTTCTTTGTTTCTGCTGTTTTGATTGCATCGTTCAGTATGCGTCTTGCTTCATCTTCGGCGGAGCCGATAGCAGCTTCGGCAGATTTTCTTCTGTATGCCGAGCCGAGCACAAAGCCGATTATCGCAAGAACTAAAGCGGCGGCACCCAAAATAGCATAAATTACTACTGGTGGCATTTAAGCACCTCCTATATTATAATCACGGAATTAGCCGAAAAAGAAAAGCCCAAAGAAAACGCTTTTCAACCGGAAACGGGAGCCGTGTTTTCTCCCGTGAAAGCTTTTGTTTCGCCAAAATGTCAAAAGCAAACACCTTATATATGAATAATACATAAGAGTTCAAACTAATTTTATCATTCATTTGCTGTCAAGTCAAGAAAATCATATCAATATGTAGTAATTTTTTTTAATAAACAACATTATTTTGTATTTTAAAAAATTTTTCAAAAAACACTTTACAACTTTAGTTTGATGAAGTATAATAGGTGTATCACATTTTTCAAAGGAGAAGAAATTATGAAAAAGTTATTGGCAATTATTTTATGTTTATGTATGGTTCTTTGCTTTGCGGCTTGCGGAGAGAAAGCTAACGAGGATGCAGGTGCAAAAGATGCGAAAGAAACACTTGTTGTGGGTTACACAATTTATGACCCCATGAACTTCCTTGATGAAGAGGGTAAGCTTGTTGGTTATGACACCGAACTTGCTCAAAAGGTTTTTGGTAATCTTGGTTATGAAGTTTCCTTCAAAGAAATTCAGTGGGAAAATAAATATACAGACCTTAATTCTGATGTAATTGATTGTATATGGAACGGCTTTACATGTAATACTGCTGATGATGACGGTGTTGCTCGTGCCGAAAAGGTTGATTTCTCATATAACTATATGGAAAACCGTCAGGTTATCGTTGTGAATGCTGATTCTGCTATTGCTAAGGCAGAAGATTTAAATGGCAAAATCGGTCTTGCAGAGAGTGGTTCTGCAGGTGAAACCTATGCAAAGAGCTTTGAAGGCGTTGTATTTAAGGGCGTTTTAAAGCAGACTGACACACTTTTAGAGGTAAATGCTAAGACTGCTGATTTTGCGGTTGTTGATGCTCAGCTTGCAAAGAGCTATGTTGGTAAGGGCGACTATGCTAACCTAAAGATTGTTGATGCACTTTCAAGCGATGTTGAGTATTATGGTATCGGCTTCAAGAAGGGCAGTGAACTTACCGCAAAGGTAAACGCTGAACTTGAAAAGCTTGGTGCAGATGGTACTATTGAGGAACTCGCTAAGAAGTATGGCGTAGAAACTACTGCTATTAAAGATTTCTCTGACCAGAAATAATCTGAAAAATTAAATTAGAAATAAACGGATTACTGGCGAGGTTTCCCCGCCAGTAATCCTATGTATAGAGGAAAAAATTATGTCATTTCTTGAAATCACCGCTTTTTTGGCTAACGGCTTTGCGATTTCACTTATAATTTTTGCGGTAACGCTTCTTTTGGGTGTGCCGCTTGGCCTTCCGATTGCCTTTTGTTCAATGAGCAAGTTTGCGCCGCTTAAGGCTTTTGCCAAAATGGTTGTTTGGATTGTCAGGGGAATTCCCTTGATGCTTCAGATTTTTATAATCTTTTATGTGCCGGGCCTTTTATTTGGCAGACCTATTTTTAGTGAAATAGACCGATATATAATAAGCAATTTCAACATTCCCCAAAGCGGAACACTTGGCAATTTAATACTTGTAAATGCGGGTAGCCTTTGTGCTGTTCTTATTGCATTTTCAATAAATTATGCATGTTATTTTTCCGAGATTTATCGTGGCGGTATAGAGAGTATATCTAAAGGTCAGTATGAGGCGGGTTATGTCCTCGGTATGACCAAGTCGCAGATTTTCAAAAAGGTAATACTTAAACAGGTTATTAAAAGAATAGTTCCACCTATGTCTAACGAAATAATCACACTTATCAAGGATACAGCACTTGCTAACTGTATAATGATTCCAGAGATTATCAAACAGGCGAAGGAACTTGCGGCAACAAAGGCGCTTATCTGGCCACTCTTTTATACGGGTGTGTTCTACCTTATTTTTGTGGGCATACTCACAATATTGCTTGGTAAACTCGAGAAGAAACTTGATTATTTTAAGAGTTAGGGGGGATAAGTTTTGTCACTTTTAGAAGTAAAGGACCTTTGCAAAAGTTTCGGTAAAACGAAAGTGTTAAAAGGCGTTAGTTTCACACTCGAAAAGGGGGAAGTATTATCAATTCTCGGCTCTTCGGGCGGCGGCAAAACAACCCTACTTCGTTGTATAAACTTCCTTGAATTTGCAGAGAGCGGAAAAATCTTAGTTGATGGAAAAACTATTTTTGACGGCGAAAATGCTGCTAAATTAAAGGATGAAGAAATAAGGCAAAACCGTTTGCATTTTGGACTTGTTTTTCAGTCTTTTAATTTGTTTCCGCAGTATAATGTTTTAGAAAATATCACTCTTGCGCCAACTCTACTTAAAAAGGGTAGCGAAGAGGAAATAAGGCAAAGGGCATTAGAACTTATTGAACAGGTAGGTCTTAGTGAAAAGATAAATAACTATCCTTGCGAACTTTCGGGCGGTCAGCAACAGCGTGTGGCTATAGCGAGGGCTTTGGCATTAAATCCCGATATTCTTTGTTTTGATGAGCCTACAAGTGCTCTTGACCCCGAACTTACAGGAGAAGTTCTTAAGGTTATAAAAGAACTTAAAAGTAAGGATAGTACAATGATAGTTGTAACTCACGAGATGGAGTTTGCAAAAAATGTTTCGGATAAGATTATATTTATGGCGGATGGTGTAATAGAAGAGATGGGTACACCCGAAGAAATATTTGAGCATCCAAAGAGTGAGAAAACAAGACATTTTTTCAGTAAATCTTTAGAGGGAATATGATATGCGTGAGAATAAAGTTAATGAAAAAATGATTGAGGACCTGTTTCGTATTATAGCATCTGTGGAAAATAAAGAGGATTGCAAAGAATTGCTATATGATATGTGTACCGATAGGGAGATAGAAAAAATGGCGCAGAGAATTGCTGCGGCAAGATTATTACTTGAGGGAAAAACCTACAATCAAATTATAGAGCAAACCGATATCTCTTCGGCAACATTAAGTCGTGTTTCACGTGCTTTGCAGTACGGAAAAGGTTATAAGAAATTTTTAAAATAATATACTTGAAAAGAAGCACCCTTCATTATATAATGGAGGGTGTAAAACTTTTAAATTAGGAGAAATTTTTATGGCAATACTTATAACAGGTGGAGCAGGTTACATAGGCAGCCACACCTGCGTTGAAATGCAGAATGCAGGTTATGAAATAGTTGTGGTTGATAACCTCGATAACAGTAGTAAAGAATCACTCAAAAGAGTTGAGGCAATAACAGGTAAGCCAGTTAAGTTCTATGAAGAGGATGTTAGAGATAAGGATGCTCTTCGTAAAATCTTCAGTGAAAATAATATAGAGGCTGTAATTCATTTTGCAGGTTTAAAGGCGGTTGGTGAATCGGTTGCAAAGCCTATGATGTATTATGATAACAACCTCATAAGCACAATAAACCTTATTGAAATTATGAATGAATTTGGCGTTAAGAAGATAGTTTTCTCTTCAAGTGCTACCGTTTATGGTGTGGCAACCGAAATGCCGCTAAAAGAGGGTATGCCAACGGGTGCTATTAACCCTTATGGCAGAACAAAGCTCTTTATTGAAGAAATGCTTCGTGACCTTTATGTAGCAGATAACAGTTGGAGTATCGCGCTTCTTCGTTACTTTAACCCAATAGGCGCTCATAAGAGCGGAACTATAGGAGAAGACCCCAAGGGAATTCCAAATAACCTTATGCCGTATATTTCACAGGTGGCAGTTGGTAAACTTGAAAAACTTCATGTTTTCGGAAACGATTATAATACTGTAGATGGAACAGGTGTGCGTGACTATATTCATGTTGTTGATTTGGCTCTCGGTCACGTAAGAGCAGTTAATTGGGCGCTTAATAATTTAGGCTGCGAGGCAATTAACCTCGGAACAGGTAACGGTACTAGTGTGCTTGAGCTTCGCAATGCATTTGTTAAAGCATCGGGCGTGGAAGTGCCTTATGTAATCGACCCGAGAAGACCCGGTGACCCCGATGAAGTTTATGCAAATGCCGATAAGGCAAAAGAGCTTCTTTCGTGGAAGGCCGAACGCAGTATTGAGGAAATGTGTGAAGATACTTGGCGTTGGCAAAAGAATAATCCAAAAGGTTTTGAGGAATAAAAAAAGACGGACTTTATGTCCGTCTTTAATATCCGCTCGTGGCGCAGCTGGATAACGCAGCAGATTCCGATTCTGAAGAACGGGGGTTCGAATCCCTTCGAGCGGGCCAAAAAATAAGACAGTCTTTTGACTGTCTTATTTTTATTTATCATGTTACTTCAAGACGCTTTTTTTGCTTTGCTTAATGCTTCATCAATATGAATGCAGAAGTTATCCTCGCCTACAATATCATAAAAGCCTGATTTACGCATAACCTGTAAAGGTTGTTCGTTCACATGGGAGAAAATAAGTCTTACACCCTGCTTTTTACACCTTTCGTATAGCAGCTCAAGGGCATTGAGTGCCGTTGAATCAAGAGAAGGAACCGAGCGCATTCTAAGAATAAGGCAGCGTGTATAATCTTTTAGAATAATTTCAGGAATCTTGTCTGCAACGCCGAAGAAAAGCGGTCCGCTGATTTCATAAACCCTCACATCCTTAGGAACTACCTTTAGGTCAATACCGTCCTCATCGGTTTCGGGGTCAATATATTTCCAACCGTTGATAGCGGTTTCATCACTAATTCTCTTCATAAAGAGCATAGCGGTGAGCACCATACCCACAGCGATTGCAACAACAAGGTCAAAGATAACAGTAAGACCGAAGGTTACAATAAGGATAAGTATATCGCTTTTGGGTGCAGTTTTTATTATGCGCACAAACTTTTTCCACTCGCTCATGTTATATGCAACCATAAATAATATTGCCGCAATGGTTGGCATGGGGATAAGCCCCGCATAAGGCATTAGGAATAAAAGCACGAGCAAAAGGATAATAGCGTGTACCATACCTGCTACAGGGGTTCTGCCACCGTTTTTAGCATTTGCCGCTGTTCTTGCGATAGCTCCCGTTGCAGGAATTCCGCCAAAAAGAACAGATGCTATATTGCCGATACCTTGACCTACCAATTCAGCATTAGAGTTGTGACGAGAATTTACCATGCCATCTGCCACAACGCAAGAAAGCAGAGATTCAATAGCCGCAAGAACGGCAATAGTGAAAGCATCGGGCAGAACAGCCGAGATTTTTTCAAAACTAAGATTCATACCACCGAAATCTACCTTTGGTAGTCCTGAGGGGATAGTGTAAAGGTCTCGAATTGTATATACACCTTCCTCAAACCCCGGCAAGAATGCAACCATAAGAGCACCAACTAGAACGGCTATGAGTGAGGGTGGTATCCTTTTTTCAACTTTTGGATAAAATATAAGTATTGCAAGGCTCACTGCACCAACAACAAGAGCCTGCCACGAAAAACTGCCTATAAATTCAATGTTTGCCTCGAGTTTTTCTATTGTTTCAATAGGTTTTATTCCATCAGTATATGTAAGGCCGAGAAAATCTTTAATCTGTCCGATAAAAATTGTAAGAGCAATACCCGATGTAAAGCCTGTTGTTATTGTGTGGGGAATAAATTTGATAAGGGAACCAAAACGGAAAATTCCCATTAGAATAAGCAAAATACCGGCAAGTATAGTGGCTATAAAAAGCCCATCCATACCCTCTGCGGCAACGATACCTGCAACTATTGAAGCGAATGCCGCCGTTGGTCCAGCAATTTGTATGCGGCTTCCACCAAAAAGGGAAACAAAGAATCCCGCCGCAATTGCCGTGTAGATACCACGCGCAGGCTCAACACCCGAGGCAAGAGCCAGTGCAATTGATAAAGGCAAAGCAATAATTGCAACTATAACACCGGCAATAATATCATTTATAAATTGCTTGGATGAATATTTTTTCATAACTGAAAAGAACTTAGGTTTAAGATAAAAACTTTTCAAAATATAACAACTCCTTTTACCGAAGATAATTATATTAGTTTTTGTGTGAAAAGTAAAGGGTAATATTAGCGTTATAATGGTTGTAAAAGTAAATATTGCTAAAATTCACAAATCATGATAAAATTTAAAGAGATTTTAAGATAATGGCGGAGGCTTTTATGTTCAACTTTTTTGCAAATGAAGAAAACAAACATAATTCACATTATGTAATTAGCGGAACAGACTATAATCACATAAAAAACGTTCTTCGTATGGATATAGGGGATACCTGTCTTGTAAGTATGGGCGGAAAAAGTGATTTATGCCAAATAGAAGAGTTTTCTTCTGATGGTGTTTACCTAAAAATTTTAGAAGAAGATTATACCGATACCGAGCTTCCCGTTAAAATATACTTATTTCAGGGGTTGCCCAAGGGCGATAAAATGGAATATATCATTCAAAAATGTGTTGAACTCGGTGTATTTGCTATTACTCCTGTGGAGATGAAACATTGTATCGTTAAACTTGATGATAAAAAGGCAAAATCTAAGAGGACCCGTTGGCAAGGTATTTCTGAGAGCGCAGCAAAACAAAGTAAGCGCAATATAATTCCTGAAATTATGGAGGTTAGTTCTTTCACGAAAGCACTCGAATTTGCAAAAGGGCTCGATTTGATTTTGGTACCCTATGAGAATGAAGAGGGTATGAGTGCCACAGTAGAAGCACTTGCAAACCTTAAAAATGTTAAAAGTGTGGGTATATTTATTGGCCCGGAGGGTGGCTTTGAAAAGGCAGAAATTGAAAAAGCACTAAACTCGGGCGCTAAAATAATATCCCTTGGAAAAAGAATTTTAAGAACCGAAACCGCCGCTATAACAGCAGTGGGTATGTGTATGTTAGAGATAGAAATGAGTAGCAAATGAAAGAGTTACCAAAACAGTTTATAGAGCGAATGAAAAGTCTTTTGGGTGAAGATTTTGAAAGGTACATAGAAGAACTTAAAAATCCGCCTGTTAAGGCATTTAGAGTTAATACCGATAAAATATCATTAGAAGAATTCGAGAAAATCAACATATTTTCGGATGAGAAAATCCCCTATGTGAATAACGGATATTATCTCGACTCACAAAAGGTAGGCAACCACCCCTATCACCATGCAGGGCTTATCTATGTGCAGGAGCCTGCCGCTATGGCACCTGCCGAGTGTGTTGATATAGACCCCGATTGGTGTGTTCTCGATATGTGCGCCGCCCCTGGTGGAAAAAGCACACAGCTTAAAAATAAACTCGGCGAAAACGGTGTTCTTGTATCAAACGAAATTATCCCATCTCGCTGTAAAATACTAACAGGCAATATCGAGCGTTTAGGACTTAAAAACTGCGTTGTTACTTGTATGGATACCGAAAGACTGTCTCGTACTTTCGAAAACACCTTTGATTTAGTTATGGTCGATGCGCCTTGCTCGGGCGAGGGAATGTTCCGCAAGGAAGAAATTGCCATAGATGAGTGGAATGAGAGCAATGTGAAAATGTGTGCTCTTCGTCAGTCGGAAATTTTAGAGAATGCAGTAAGAGCGCTTAAAAGCGGCGGCTATATCGTCTATGCCACATGCACCTTTTCGTTAGAGGAAAATGAAATGATGGTCGATGTTTTTTTGCAAAACCACCCCGAATTTGAAATAGTTAAGGCGAACGAAAGAGTTATAACGGCAACCGCCGATGGAATAAGGTTTGATGGTTGCAAGTGCGAAAATATCCACTTTGCTCGAAGATTTTATCCCCATAAGGCAAAGGGGGAGGGTCAGTTTATGGCGGTGCTTCACCATAAGGGCGAAAAGCAATATGACAACTCGCCAATGAGAAAAGAGCAAAAACAAGAAAAGGCGGTTATTGATTTTCTAGAAGAAACCTTAACCGATTATAATAAAGATTATTTAGGTGTTTATAACGGAAACCCGATATACTATAATAATAGGATTCCCGTTCCCGATGGCAAGGCATTTTGTTGTGGTGTAACTATCGGCGAAGTCAGAAAGAATTATATATTGCCACACCATCAGTTTTTTATGGCGCTTGGCGATAAGTTTAAGAGAAAAATAAACCTATCCGCAGATAGTGAAGAAATTAAGAAGTATCTTCGCGGCGAAGAGTTCGAAACAAACACCGAAAATGGTTGGGCAGTAGTAATGGTTGAGGGTGTATCCCTCGGTGGCGCAAAGGTAGTGAACGGAAGAGCCAAAAACCACTATCCAAAGGGGTTAAGGATGAGATAAAAAAGACGATGCGTTAAGCACCGTCTTTTTTGCACTGCGTTCCATCGTGTTTTATTTCGTAATTTTCTTTTAAAATCAAATCTTCTATAAACACAAACTCATACCCCTCGTCTTTAAGGCATTTTAGAATGTTGGGTAGGGCTTGTGGTGTGAAATCGGCATCGTTGTGGAAAAGCACAATTCCACCCTCGTGCGCCTTTTTTGTTACTCTCTCGCAAATGCTTTCGGGCGTTGCGGTGTCTTTCCAATCGAGAGAATCTATCGACCACTGAATTGTAAACATTTTGCTTTCTTCTACCGTCTCGATTACGGGGTTTGAATAGTCCCCATAGGGTGGGCGGAAGAGTGTTGGGCAGCGGCCTGTTACATCCTCGATTTTTTCATTACAGGCGGATAACTCATTAAGCATTTGTTCGCGGGATAAACTGCTCATATATGGGTGGGTGTTTGAGTGATTTTCAATGTGATGCCCTGCGTCAGATAGCGCTTTTACCGATTCGGGATATTTATCTACCCACGCACCTACAACGAAAAAGGTGGCGGGCACCTCATATTCGGCTAATATATCTATTAGAGTTTCGGTGTCATCATTACCCCAGGCGGCATCAAAGGAAATGGCTATTTGCTTTTTATCGGTTTCGACACAGTAAATGGGTAAAAGGCGGTTGTTTTCGGCAAGTGTACTCACCGAGCCGACCACAATTACCACAATGCAAAGCACTGCGCAAGCAAATACGGTCAGTTGTTTTTTTGTTAAAATTAAGAACTTCATTTTGCTCCCCTCCACCAAAAAATATGAGGGGCGGCTTGTATAATATTACACTGAAAACAGTAACAAATTACTGTTGACTTAATGTGTGCTATGAAGTATATTAAATGTGTATTTATAAGACTTAATTTTAAGGGCGTGTTTTTATGATTTATAATTATGATATAACCGAGCAAAGCCTTGATTTAGAACCCTTTGCGGCGCGCCATTCGGGCGATGAAACCATTTGCTATAAAAAGGTTTTCGGCGAGGATATTTTGTTAAGTTACTATTACCCGAAAAACTATGATAAAGCCAAGAAATATCCCGCATTTCTATTTATTCACGGCGGCGGTTGGACAAGTCATAAAATCTTTGAGAGCGAGGGTGCATGGCAGGGTGACTATCTCGGTTACCTCGCAAGATACTATGCCGAAAAAGGTTTTATTACGGTGAGCATTGATTATCGCCTTGCCGATATTACAGGGCAAAAGGATAACTATCAAGTGATTGATAGTTGTGACGACTGTTTTGATGCGGTAGACTTCGTGCTTGATAGGGCAGACGAAAAAGGAATAGATACCAATAATGTATATATTTTAGGTGAGTCGGCGGGTGGACATCTTGCCGCTTTCGTTACTACCTGTTACAAAAGAGAAGGCTTTAACTTTAGGGCATCATTCCTAATAAACGCTATAACCGATATGGTGAATGATAAGTGGAATGTACGTGTTCCGTTATCCTCTAAAAACCCCACACTTGTAGACTTGAAACCTGAAGAATATGCAAAGACCTTGTCGCCGTTATATAATATAAAGGAAGATATATGCCCCGTTGTACTTATTCACGGAAGCGAGGATACTTGTGTTGATATTTCACATTCTAAAAAGTTTTACGAGAAACTAACCGAAATGGGCAAGAAATGTGAACTACATATTATAAAGGATACACCCCATGCATTTTTGCTTTATGAGTATAGTAAATACAAAAACTCTTGTAAAACAGGGGTAAATATTATTGATAGGTATTTAGGCTTATAAATAAAAGCGCACTTCAAAGTGCGCTTTTTGTATTTAATCAAACTTCATTTTATCGAACTGCAACAATTCGTTTGGTGTGGTTGATAAGCACTTGCAAATACAAGCAAGCTCATAATCGGTAACCTGACGCTTGTTTTTTTCAATCTTGCTTATCATTTGCTGGTCAATATTAATATTCATTGTTTGCAGTTTGGCTGCTAAATTGCTTTGGGATATATTTTGTTTCTCTCTTAATGCTTTAAGATTTTCTGCCACGATGTTTTTATTATTATAGTAACAAATTTTTTTCATAATAATATTATCCCTCCAATACGTCATATTAACGTATTGACAATAACATATTTTCGTG